>JAPOLH010000026.1 GCA_029977225.1 Verrucomicrobiaceae bacterium
CAAGATGGATGACACCAACTTTGAGGCCGGGCTCCTCAACAAGACGGTGGAGATGCTTCAGAAGAAAAACACAAAACTGACAGAGTCTGTTGAGATTCTTGAGGCACAAAATGAGGTCATGGAAAAGAAGCTCAAGGAGGCAGAGAAGTCCTCCTCCAACAATGAGGTCAATGGACTAAGGGAAAGCTTCCTTGAGATCCTCGCCAGCTGCGAGATGAGGCTGAGCGTGTCGACGATGATCAAACAAGGGCTGACACCTTCCTCGCGCTCAATCTTGCGGCAAGTCTCAGCGATGCGTTGACCATAGGTCCCGCTTGTGAGCTCGACATGATCATGACTGACGAAGAGCGGTGTTCGCTCGGTGGTCAATTCTCGACGCCTTAGGGCTTCGAGTCGGTTTCGCATTCCGCCCCGACCTTCGAGCGCGAGGTAGAGCACCGCGCCTTGATCGACTTCAAGCTCATCACGAAACGGCCGACCGGTGGCAACGCTCACGGCAAGGTCGAGAATCCAAAAAGACTTCCCGACATTGCTCGCGCCATAGGCGAGCGACGAAGCACCGACTCCGAGCAATCCCTCGACAAAGTCGAACGCTTCATTGACGCCAGCGAGCTCGTGCGCTCGCTGATAGCTCAGGCTTGCCGGTGGTATGACCTCGACCTCATCGTCTTGCGGTTGAATAATTTGAATTGTGGAATTCATGAGAAGAGGTCTTGAGGGTTAATGGTTTCGCGGTGGTCGCTCAGGTCGGTGCCTTGCGGCATCTCGACGATGTCGACCTTGCATCCGATCGAACGAAGGAGCTTGGTCCAATGCCGAGCCATCTGAGCACCGGCGGCGTCTCCATCGGGCACGAGTCGGACATGCCGACCGCGGATCAGGGCGGCACATGCGGCGTCGAGGTTGCGACAACCGGCACCGAGTAAAGCAACGGGCACCCAATCTCGGAATCCACCGGCCTTTCGATACCTCACTAAAAGGTCGAACGCGGTGAGCAAGTCGGTTGCGCCCTCGACGATTATGACCGCGGTGTCGGGAGTTTCACGACGGAGAAGCTCGGCACCGACTAGCCATGACTTGATGACACCCTTGAGCGGATAGGCCTTCAATCCATTTGGAAACAAGGTGCCATCCAAGCGACGGATCTCGGCGGCGTGTCCCTCGCGGTCGGTGATGACCATGCAGGTGCGGCCGTCGATCTCCATGAATCCGGTGACACCGGCCTCGGTGAGCGTCCACGCGGCGGCGTAGCTGATGCCACGCGCCTCACACAATGCTTGCAGGTCGGCCGCTGTGCCCTCGCGGATCTCGCTTGGCCATTGAATCGACCGCGGCTCATCCGGTCGCTTGTCGCGCAAGCTGGACGCCTTCACGCGGCACGCTGGGGCGGTGTTGCCGTTCAAGTGTTGCACGAGCCACTCACGCACCCCTCGGTGGTCGGTGTTGAGCGCGGCGCGGATGAATTCAACGGCATCCCCGCCTTCACCGGTGGCGTGATCGTGCCACGCTCGACCGCTGTCGAAGATTGAGAATGAGGCCGACCGATCCTCGCGGAAGGGCGATCGACATGACGGCCGCGGTGTCCCTTCGAATCCGAACACCGCCCACAAGTGAGGGATCGTGAATCGCTCACGGGCCTCGGCGAAAAGGTCTCGCTCGCGGATCATCGGGCCGATCCTTTCCATCCTTGAGCTTTGATGCGCTGACGCTCGACGAAGGCGTCGAGGTCCTCACGAGAGAAGCGGACCGATCGACCGATCTTGATGAATCCAACCTTTCGCTCGGCGATCAACTGAGCGAGCGTCCGCTTGCCGAGGCCAAGGGCTCGTGCGGCTTCGGTGGTGTTGAGTAGTGGGTGGAATTGCTGTGCTTCTGCGGCACTGCGACGCGTCTCAGGCTGTGGTATGGTTGCCATGGCGCGAGGAAACGCGCCACGCTGTGAGCTGAAAAAATGGGTTTAGAGCCTTTATTTCCACCCTTATTTCCTAGGCTTTCGCGGCTCCTTCACCTGTGCCTTTTTCTTCGGTCCGCGCTGGGGTTGCGCGTATTTCAAACCCATCGCCTTCATCTCATCGCGGATGACCGCGATCTCGACCGGCCGCTTGCCGCTAGTCACGAGCCACTCGTTGATCTGCTCAGCGATGACCGCGAGCGGTGTCTCGGATGCGATCTTGAGCTTGCCGATCTTGAGGACATAGGATCGAAGGAAGTCGCGCTCGTGCAACACCTCGACGATCCTCGCCGTCTGTTCAAAAAATGCCGCGTCACCCACCCTCAGCGCAACCTTCGATGCGAGCGTGAAAAGCTCCTGACGCTGAGCTAGCCACTTAGCCTCGGCGTCCGCGTGTTCATCGCCGAGCACCCGCCCTCGGTGAAGATGAATGTCGATCAGCAACTCAGCGAGACGCGGATCAAGACCCTTGATGCGCTTTCCAAAAATAGCGTCCACATCTTTCTCTTGAGATTCCATTGGTGGTGGTATCGGAATGCGCCCCGCCAGCATTGCTTGGACCTGAAGCGAGAGCTTCGGTAGTGATGACTTTGACCGACTCATGCGACCCTCCCCTCGCTGATGTCGGTGATCTTCTTTTTCCTGCCACGAGGTGAGGCCGGTCTGAGCTTAAAGAAACGCTCGGCATCGGCAGCTGTGCATAGCTGACGGTAGTGAGCCTTGATCGCGCCGACGGAATTTCCGCATTCATCCGCGGCGCGTGCGATGTCCCTCGACTCGGCGCATCGGTAGGAGATGAAGCTGTGCCTTGCCCCGTTGTCGATCGGATCAACCTTGGCGAGAGCGAAGAGCTTCGGCATCTCATCATACAAGGCACGACGCGAGCTGAGCCACGCCTTGCCACGACGCCGAGGCTGAGCGAATAGCCACGCCTTGAGAGCGTCGGTGCAAGGTGCAAGTCGAGCACCGGTCTTGCTGTCACCGCTGACCCGAAACTCATCGGTGTCGGGCTTGATCTTGCCGAGGTCGATCTCCGAGGCCTCGCTGATCCGGAGTCCCGCGAACATGCCAAGCGCGAGCACCGGCACGAGCTCAGGCTTGCAATCAACCGCGGCTTGCATGAGGCGCATCACATCCTCGACGGAATAGGCCTCAGGCTCAGCGGTCTCGACGCGTTCGGGTTCAAGGTCGGAAACGGGGTTGCGCGAGCACCACGAGCGAGCTGGGGCGGCGGCATAGCTGAAGAACGCGTGCAGGGTGGCTCGGTAGTGGTTGCGGCTGAGCGGTGCCAAGAGTGACGGCTTGCCATTGCTGGGGTTCCTGCGACTCTTCAAACCGGCGAGCCACGCGTCGATTTCCGCGGTGGTGATGGACGGCACCGGCCGCGTCCCAAAGGTTTCAGCAAACCGCTTGAGCCTGTCCTTGATGTCGGAGAGCTGACGCGCCTTCACCCGCGTCGACTTGTAGCTGACGAAGTTGACCACACCCTCGGCAACCGGCAACGCGTTCTCAACCGACTCGTGATGACGGCGGCGGATGTCGGCAAGGGCGGTGGAAATCAAATCCTCAAACCGCGGCACCACGGCACCGAGGGCGGTGAGCTCAGCGGCCTCATCGCGGTAAAAGTCGAAGGCGCGTCGAAGCTCCGGTGGAATGTCACCATACCTGATGCCGTGGTTGGCGATCTCGCGGTCTTTGTCCTCAGCGAATAGCCACGCGGCGTTCTCATCGGCAAAGGACCGGTGAGCCCTTGATCGACGGCCGTCGCGCTCAATGGAGTAGAAGACCCGCCAAGGTGCCTTTGGGTGGGTGGTGCACGAGACCTTGCAGTCGATCAATGTCGGGCGTTTCGGTTTCCTTGCCATGCGCGAGAGCGTGCCCCATGATGCACAATAACGCAAGGTTTTCTGTTACCTATCTGTTACCCTTACGCAAAACCTAGGAATTTTCGCTGTTCCTCCGGTCTTGAAAACCGGAGGGCCGCAAGGTCCCGTGGGTTCGAATCCCACCCCCTCCGCCACTTTGATTTTACACCCAACCTCTATCTCTCCATTAAGGTGAGTTTGCCTTCAGAGAAGATGGGATAAGAACCACTCCGGAGCGAAGCGGAGGAATGGATTTGAAAGCGGCGGGTGCGCTAGCGACCAATCACATCATGCGAGCAACGCGAGCCCAACTGGCTTGGCCGGAGCAACAACACCCAATAACGAAACACGCTTGCTAACGATGCGGAAACCCCAGCACCTCGGGTAAGAAATCCTCAAGGAGACTTCTTAATCCCCCCCTTTTTCCCTTTCCAGAACGGCTACCCTGTGTAGGACCGGCTACGCTGTGTCATGTCCTTTGCCGATGAAAAAGCCAATTCTTAGCATTAAGCCGCTACAAGCCCTGCTTGCCAGTGCCCTTCTCCTTTCGTGCGCCGCCAGCCCATCCGCCGTGGCCGGCCAGCCGAACATCCTGCTGCTTTATGCGGACGATCTCGGTTATGGCGACCTCGGTTGTTACAACCCGGCGTCGAAGATCCCCACGCCGCAACTCGACCGGCTGGCCTCCGAAGGCTTGCGTTTCACCGACGCCCACAGCTCTTCTGGCATCTGCACACCGTCGCGCTACGCGATGCTCACCGGCCGGCACCACTGGCGCGACTTCCATGGCATCGACGCCGGCTTCGACAAGCCGTTCTTCAAGCCGGGCCAGCTGACGCTCCAGGAAATGTTGCAAAAAAATGGCTATGCCACGGCCTGCATCGGCAAGTGGCACCTTGGCTGGAACTGGGATTCCATCCGCAAACCGGGAACCCCGCAAAAGTCGAAAAAGCACGACGATTTCGACTGGTCCAAGCCCTTCCGTGGCGGGCCGCTCGACCATGGCTTTGATCACTACTTTGGCGACAACGTGATCAACTTCCCGCCCTACGCTTGGATCGAGGATGACCGGGTGCTCTCCGCGCCAGACATCACCTTCAAGACCACCCCGCAGAAAATCAAGGAAGGCCATTGGGAATGCCGTGAGGGTCCAGGCCGCTCGGATTGGGATTTCTATCAAGTCCTGCCGACGCTGACCAAGAAGGGCGTGGAATACATCCGTTCCCGCAAGGGCGCGGACAAGCCGTTCTTTCTCTACTTCCCGTTGCCATCGCCCCACGCGCCGATTGTCCCGCTGGCTTCGTTCGACGGCAAATCCAAGGCCGGCGCCTACGGCGACTTCGTCGTGCAGACCGACGACGCCTGCGGGCAGCTGCTCGCCGCACTCCGCCAGGCCGGATTGGAATCGAACACCATCGTGATCTTCTCCGCGGACAACGGACCTGAGAACTACGCCTACGCGCGCGACGAGAAGTTCGACCACTGGTCGGCGGCGCCGCTGCGCGGCCTGAAGTGCGACATCTACGAGGGCGGCCACCGGGTGCCGACGATCATCCGCTGGCCAGGCCTGACCAAACCCGGCTCGGTCACCGGCGCGCTTTTCGCACAAATCGACCTGATGGCCACCCTTGCCAGCCATCTCGGCTTCGAGCTGCCGACAAACGCTGCCGAAGACTCCCATGACTTCCTCCCATTCCTGAAGGGTGAATCAACCAATCCGCCACGAACCACGATGGTGCACAACACCTTCAAGGACATCTACGCGATTCGCGAAGGCGACTGGGTGCTCGTCGATGCGAAATCCGGCGCCTACCGCCCGCCGTCGGAAACATGGCGGGAAAAGCACCAGGTTCCCGCCTACGATGGCCAGCCCGCCGGCCTCTACAACCTACGGAAGGATATCAGTCAACGGAACAACCTCGCAAAAGAACATCCGGAAAAGGTCGCCGCGCTCCGGGCCTTGCTGAAAAAGATCCGCGAACAAGGCCACTCCGCACCGCGCCTCGCCCGGAACGCAGAGCCGGCCGCAGAGAAGCCATGACCATCGGCAATCCACGGCGCATGCGCTCGTGTTGCATGGGTCTCACGAGCATCATCGGATCGACCAGCGCGTTGGTCGAGGTAGGCAAAGTCGCGAAGATCAACCGCCAAGAGGCTCAGCAGCGCAAGTGTGCATTCAGCGGCTAGTCCGAACTCGAGAGCGAGATAACGTGGTTTTCCTCGCAAGCAACTTCACCGCTTTCTGCGCAATAGCACCATCATGACCACGCATCCCAGCATGGTCGTGCTGGGCTCAGGCACGCCGGTGATGTTCATGGACCAGCTTTGCAAGGTGCTGGTCTCGCCGGGGGATTGGTCGGCGATGAAGAGGGTCCAGGAGCCATCGGCATTCAAGCCGCTGAAGGAGGAAAGCATGGCCGTACGGCTGTCGGTATTGAGCACGGTGAGCGGATCGGTGATGCGACCGTCGGGTTGATAGGTGCCGGTGAACGATCCACCGACCATCGGGATGGCGGTGTGGATATCGGAAGCTGCCGAGTCCGCGAAGGTGACGACCATGCCGGAGGCGGCGGAGCCGTCGGGATTGTCGAGACTGCGTCCGGCGCGGTTGAGCAGGACGGAAAACCCGCTGTCGTGGACAAGATAGGCGTAGAGATCACCGTTCCATGTGCCGGTGATATTGATAGTCACTGTGACAGTCTGGATCTGCGAGATGCCAGAGGCGAACACCGACTGGGTGCTAATGATGCCTGCATCGTCATTGTCAGGAATTTCGGTGGAGACGTTGAGCGTCGGGCCGTTCCAAGTGGTGGAGGCGACGGCAATCGATTGGAACGCCCAGACGCCAAGGATGCCAATGAGTGGAAGGAAGCGATTCGCCAACCCCTTCCACTTGCAGCCGATAGTGCGAGATGCCGTTGGGTAAAATTTGAACCGCAAAGTCGTGAGTTTCACTAAGGGACGCAAAGCTGTAAGTTTCATGGGATGAGAAAGTTTCAAGTTGGTGAATCTTGGATGTTTATCTTGTGGGCTTTCTCAATCGATAAAACGTGTTGCCCGACGGTGGTGATTCGTCGATGAAGGTGACCGCGCCATTCGCAGCTGCCGTAACGGTGGCGATCACGGTCCAGTCTATCAGATTGGAAGAGCGCTGGACCTCATAGGACCGCCCCGGAATACCTTGGAATCCAACGCCTATACGGCCGCCCGACATCGGGCTCAGGACAGTTGCGTTGGTGCCACCGCCGGTGTTGACCTGCACGTTCACGGTGACCGTGCCGGAAACGCTTGCGCCTCTGGCATCCCTGATTGTGACGGGAAAGGTATCGGCGCCCGCGAACCCTGATGGCGGAGCGTAGAGGATCGAACTGGCTTGCAGAACGGCGGTGCCTCCCTGCGCGGAGGCGGGTCCCGCGGCTGTCACCGAAAGCGCGTCTCCTTCAACATCCGCAGCCTTGCTCATTAGCTTACTAAGGGAAATGCTCGCCGCTTTTTCGTAGGCTGTGGAAATGGTATATCCGGCAAAGCTGGGAGCGTCGTTCGCATCCGTGATGCTGATGGTGAACTGCTTATCTAGAAAAGTCGCAGGAAAGGCATTGTCGGTGGCGCGGATGCGGATGGAGTAGCTGCTCTTGGTCTCGAAGTCGGCGATTGGAGTGAGCTTCAAGCTGCTGCCAGCGATGGTGAATGCAGCGTTGTTGGTGTCGCCTGTGCCGGCAACGAGGCTAAAGGTGTATGTGGATGAGGCATTGGGAACGGCCAAGGTGCCGACGGTGGCGTTGGCGCTGTTATTTTCGGCGATGCTGGTGGCGCTGAGGCCGATGTCGGTGGGCGCAGCGGCCGACCGGAAACGGAAGATCCGGGTGGCAGCGTTGTCACGCATTGCGGTGATGTCCTGATAGGCCGCGTCGTCGAGCCTAACGTTGATGGTCAACTGCCAAGTGCCGCTTTCCGGTTCATAATCTGACTGCCAGGCATTGCCGCCGCTGGTTGTTGCGTCAAGCGCGCCCCAGACACCTCCAACGTATTCCTCCAACAAAGGACTGCGGTAATCGGTCAGGCCGGTGAGGGTGATGGGAACATACCCAATCCCGCCTGTGACGCTAAACGCGGCGGTATTGTTCGTTGCCTGGATTTGAACCGGATAGCTATTTTCCAAGGTGCCGGTGGTCACATTCACCGAGAGATCATTACCGATCGCTTCGCGCATGACCATCTGGTGCTGATTGCCGTAAGTCTGCAACGCGGTCCGGAAATGATCGTCCTCACCATAATAAGCACTTGCGTCCTGCCCGAAATAAACCCGTTCAATCTCGGCTTCGACGTAGTCACCCGCCTTGAGTGCAGTCACACTCGGCGGCGGCACCAGATCGACGCGTGAACCACTGGAGACAAAATAAGGAGGAACATTGTCCTGCCCGTTGATGCGCGCATTCCAAGAGCGGATGATGAACCCCCGCTGAGTTCCGGTTTGGCTCGAGACATTTCTGTCGACCGGACAATTCAGGGTGGAAAACCAAGGAAGCGCCCCTGTGAGAGCAACCGGAGTGGAGAAGCCGCCGCTTGTCCATTCGCCGGTGGGTGCCAAATCACCAGCATAGCCGTAGGCATGCGCCGTGCCGGCATTGAAGCTGTAGTCGTCGGAAGGCAATTGGAAGAAAACCATCCGTCTAAAGGCTGCGTCGTTCTTGACCTCATAGCGGATCTTGTGACGCCCACGGACATAGTCGTTGGAGCGATAAATGCTGGTGCTGTATTTGAAATCGATGAGCGAGTTGTCAGTTTCACCGGCATAGGTGACATCCGTGAGGTTGGGTCCGTAGCGCTGATACTGGCTGCGGATCCGTTTGTGGAAACGGCGGGTGTTAGCGCCGTCATTGTACCGCAGGAAATCGCAACCGCCGTAATTCCCCGTCCATTGTTTCTGGGTGCCGTTGCTGCTTAACAGGAGCATCGGGCGTGAATCAGTGCCGATGGCGCCTCTCATTGCCGAATCCGGATCATAAACAAGGTTCTCGCCCCAACAGCCGATAGCGGATTGATCCCATTGGTGGTTGCCCTTGGTATTGCTCCAACCCACCAGACAGAGCTGTGCATGGCTGGCCGCCGGTACACCTGCATAGTTTTGCCCGAGTACGACTGCCTCAAATTGCAGCGTGGTATTGGCTGGAATGGTGAGCAGGGTCATCCCATTGAACCAGGGGCCTTTCCACCGCAGGCTGGCTGCAACGTGCCAGTTCTTGGAAAGCTGGACGGGGATACCCAGTGGATTCCCATCCATATCCCTGAGGAAGCATGAGATTCCCGCCGAATAGGGAAAATTCCCCTTGGTGAAGGCAAGGCGCGCGATCTGGGGCGAAGAGGTGGGGTTTTGGATCGTGACCCGGTTGCGTTCGATCCGGTTCGAATCCGGAGGATTAACCGATGTGTTCGTGGGTATCGGGATTTCATAGTAGCCGTAATCGAGCTTGTATGAAGGGGTGATCGTAGCATTGATCGTTGTGCTATTTCTCGTGGCAGTTTGGGCCGCCGTTACAACGAGAGCACCGCTCTCGGTTTGGGCCGCCGCTGGAAGGGTTTGGGCCACATTCTTGGACGGATAGATGACCAGGCCGACAGTGCGCTCTTGGCCGGCATTCCAGGTGCCCGCGTTGGTTTGGATGGTGACACGGGAATTGGAGGGATCGACGGCGATCGAATTGCTTCCGGCACTCTTCATGACGACATATCCGCTGCCATCGGGTGCGGCGAGAGCCTGTGCCACTCCGCTGCTAGAGAGTTGGTTGAAAATGCTGGCCAAGTTCAGGGTCATCGTCAGGCTTCCCTCGGTGACGCCTGCGGTAGGAACCACCCGGCAGATGATGGAGACCCGGTCGGGCCAAGCAATGACCTCGAACCCGCTTTGCGAGCTATCGAGGGCGGGCCCTGAGTCGGTTTTAGTTTGCACCCAGCGCCGCTGATAAAACTTTCCGCTATTGAGTAATTGCGTGTTGTCGGTGTTGGTCGCAGCCGGCTGAATCACTACGCTCGATCCCGATGCGGTCAAGGTGGCGGAGAGGCTGCTCGACGGGGCGGAAGCAGGGAAAGTTTCGCTCTGGGGCTGATCCAGCGCCGTTGTTTCCGGAACCGTTGCTTCAAGCGGAAAAATGGAGGTGAGGCTCAGCGCCGCGCTGTCAAAAGTCATGGCGTAACGACTGGTTTTCACATGCCAAATCGCGGATCCACGAGAGCCGCCAGTCCACCAGGTGGTGCCGTAGTCCCGAACCGTATCAAAAGCGCTGCTGGGAAGTGGATCCGCTTTTAAGGGGGTGACGAAGAGGCCTGATAGCGCAGCGGCAAAAGCCACAAATAGCAGCGCCGCTCTGTCAATATTGATGGCAGGTAGCATTTTTCGGGCGCCTGCGTACCCGAAAAGAATGTACACTCAAGACCTTTGTGCAGACTAATCGAGAATCTGCCTCTTGGTTTGAATGGGGTTTGTCTCAGACAGCCAGCGGATCAGATCCGGCGGCGGCGAAGGAGACCGAGGACACCAAATGCCCCAAGAAGGGCAGCGGATGGCTCGGGGACACCAACGAGCTTGAGGGTGGTGTAGTTGCCTGCCCCTAAACCAAAAGAGTCCGCGGAGTCATTGTAGAGACCCAACTCACCGATGATTGGAGTCACGCCAGCCGGGTTGGCGTTGTAGTTTTGTTCGAATGGATTGTCGTCCTTAATGGTCGTAACCTCAAAAAGTGAGAATGCATTAGATACAGTTGCTGAAGCCAAATCGGTCGCGTTTGAAGCAATCGCATACAGCGTGCGACCGATGAGAGCATTTGAACCGGTAATCTGAACAGAATCAGTAGGATCCTCCGCGAGAAAACCGGGTTGCGCGAAGGCGTCCGAAAGACCAGGCGTGGCTGTTTGCCAAGCGGTGAATGACGACTTAAGCGCCACAAGCTCCGCAATCGTATCGATGTCTGATGTCGAAACACCAATGTCGAAATAACCGATGGTCACAAAGCCAGTACCATTCATCAGGGTGCCATCGGCATTGGCCCACAGAGTATCCACTCCAGGACCACCTGCGAGGTTGACCAAGGCAAATGTAGCTGCATTTGATGCTATAGCGCCTGCCACGAGAGCAGATGCAACGATTAGTGTTTTTTTCAGTTTCACAGGGCGATTATGGAATTTTTAACAGCAGTTCGCTTAGTTAATTTCAGTCAAAGATTGGAGTAAGAGGTTGGCGCATTGAGTGTGATAACTTTAGCTGTAGCACTCTTCCTCTGGATAAGAACACTCGCGGGAAGCGTTACATCAGCAGTAACAGCACCCGCATCATTGGAGCCGGTGGTAGTCCTGCGCCAACCGACTGGGGCAGTGGTCTTGTACCAATACATGGAGTAGGTACCACCTCCTGCAGGAACCCATACAACATCAGCGGTAGTGGCAAGGGCTGAGCCCTGAATATCGCCATCAAGACCAGCGGTGAAAAGCGTGAGACCCGAAGGTGGATTGATACTGATCAAATTGTGACCTTGGCCGAGAAGCACATTGGACCCCGTTTTTTTCACTTCTCCGGCAAGAACGAGATTTTTAGTTGTTCCTTTTTTTTCAACGATAATACCGTCAATGTAAACGAGGGGGATATCTGAAGTTACCGCCCCCGTATCATTGGCCCCAGTCGTGGTAGTACGCCAACCTGCAGGAGCAGTGATCTTGTACCAGTATTTGATGTAAGTACCAGGACCTGACGGCACCCAGACTTTATCCGCCGTGGCGGCAAGAGCGGAGCCAGCAAGAAAACCCACCGGAAAGGTTTCTTGAAGGGTCGGAGCAATTCTAACGGCATAAAGGTTGCCAGTGGCCGCCCCAGTGACAGCGGCAGGGAGCGTGATGCTATTGTTCGACCAAGTGACGAATTCCTGAACGGTTCCAGCTGCAGTGCCGGTGGTAATTTCAAGAATGTAGGTTTTGTTGGCTGTCAGTAAATTCGTGAAATTCACAGAAGTGTCCGACAGAGTCGCACCTGAAACGCTCGTAAAGCTACCAGATGCAACGACTGGCTTCAGAACATTAAAGCCGACGAGCGTCATGGTGTTTGCAGGCAGAGTCTGCGTCGTGAATCCCACCGGTGTGGTGTAAACGGTTTGCGCTTTGGCCATGCTACAGACGGCCACTGCGGCAATGATGTTTTTCAATTTCATGTGATTCTTTGATTGCCCCCTGAAGTCCGCACAGGGCGGGCTCAACTATGTGATGGCGAGGGCTGCGGAGGGGGGCGTTAGAAGATCAAGAATCCTGGGTCAAGAGCAGTCTGCCATTCGAAAAGGAAAGCAGAGGAGCCGATCAAGCTGCTCCAATTGGCCTCGACGAGTGAAGTTGAAGTGGTCCCGCAAAAATGGAACCAGCGGTTTGTTGAAACTTTAGCTAGACCGCGATTTTGTCACCACCCTCGTTCTTGGAGTAGTGCAGGGCGATGACGAGATGACGCCTCGCTGCCGCTAACCCCTTGAAAATCAACATGGTGCGCGCGAAAGGACTCGAACCTTCACGGGGTTGCCCCCACTAGAACCTGAATCTAGCGCGTCTACCAATTCCGCCACGCGCGCACTGTTGTTGGCCTTGCAGCCGGGGCGGGAAGTCAACACTTCGGCGGTGGGAATGCAAGCCTGTTTGATGCGGATTTGGCGCATCGGCGCAAATTTGCGCAATTTGCCGACAATTCGCTGTGTTGCCCGCGCTTTGATCGTTGCCAAGCCCCCACTAGGTCCAACAATCTTTCCCCCCCACACTCATGCAACGCTCTACCCCACTGATCCTCGTCCTGATTCTTGCCGTCACGGCGATGTTCCTATCGCTGCGGTCGGGGCCGGACTCCAAATCATCTCCTGCCGCGGAAAATGCGAGCACGCCTCAAAGCCTCACGGCGAGCGCCGAAATAAAAACCGGCGAGGTACCGACTGCCAAATCATGGCCGCAGGCATCGTCCGACATCGCGCCCGATCCCAAGGCGATCTTCGGTCAGCTGCCCAACGGAATGCGTTATCTGATTTATCCCAACAGCGAACCACCCGGTCGCATTTCGCTGCGCCTGCACATCGCCGCAGGTTCATTGATGGAGGCCGAGGATCAACGCGGGCTCGCCCATTTCCTCGAGCACATGGTTTTCAACGGTACCAAACATCACACCGCCGCCGAACTCGTACCGCGCATGCAACGCCTCGGCATCGCCTTCGGTGCTCACGCCAATGCTTACACTTCATTCGATGAAACGGTGTACATGCTCGATCTGCCCGACATGTCGGAGCAAACGATGAAGCTCGCCTTCACAGTGATGCGCGACTTCGGCGATGGCGCTTTGCTCGATCCGGCGGAAATCGACAAGGAACGCGGCGTGATCCTTGCAGAAAAAGTGAGCCGCGATTCGGTCGGCTACCGCATCATGCAACAGCAGTTTTCCAAAGTGCTACCCGATTCACTCGTCACACGGCGTTTCCCAATTGGCGAAGAAGAAATCATCCGCAAGGCCCCGCGCGAAAGATTCACCGATCTTTACAAGCGCTATTACTCACCCAACCGCATGACCTTTGTGGTCGTCGGTGATGTGAAACCTGCCGAGGTACGCAACCGAATCGAATCGGCATTTGCATCGATGCAAAACCCGAAAAATCCCGGCGCCGAACCCGAGCTTGGAAGCATCAAGCCTTTCGAAGGACTTAAGACTTCGGTCTTCAGCGACAAGGAAGTCGATGCCACCGAGGTTTCGCTCACGCTGGTGCGCGACTACAAGGACAAGCCCGACACCGCCGCCCACCGCATCGAAAAAATGCCGCTCGACATCGCGCATGCCATCATCGGCCGCCGCTTTGAGCGACTCTCGAAAGAAAAAAATTCCCCACTCGCCGAAGGCACGGCGATGGATGAAATCCTCTTCAACCACATCGAGCTCGGGTCGATCGACATCACTGCCGCCGACGACCGCTGGCGCGAAGTGGTGCCAATTCTCGAGCGCGAATTTCGCCGTGCGATCGAACACGGATTTTCCGAATCGGAACTCGCCGAAGCGAAATCAAATCTGCTCAACCGTTACGAGCAGCAGGTGAAACAGAAGGCAACTCGCAAGTCCGAAGGCATCGCCACCGTGCTCGCCCGCACGATCAACGATCACTCGGTATTCTCCGACCCGGAGACCGATCTCGCCATCGCCCAACGCGGGCTCGATGCGATCAACACCAAAGCCTGCCATGAGGCGTTTCGGAAGTTCTGGCAATCGACGGGTCATCACTTGATCCTTACCACCAAAGAACCTCCAACCAACGCGGAAGAGGACCTCGCAAAAATTTTCAAAGCCTCGCAAAGCAATGCGGTCGAAGCACCGATTTCACGTGCGATTCGGATTTTTGATTACGCCGATTTTGGAAAGCCCGGAAAAATTGATACGCAAAAAGAAGTCGCCGATCTAGGGATCACCCATTTGGTGCTTTCCAACAAGGTCCGCATCAACCTCAAGCGCAGCGAGTTCGAACAAGGGAAAATCCGCGTGCTGGCGCGGATCGGCACAGGCAAGTTGGGTCAACCACGCTCGATGCCGATGCTCGATTCGTTTGCCCAATCGATCTTCGAAGGCGGCGGGCTTGGCAAATATTCGAACGACGAGCTGCGCCAAATTCTTGCCGGAAGAAATCTCGAATCAGCCATGGCGATCGCCGAAGACGCAATCACACTCAGCGGCACAACCACGCCTGCGGATTTCGCGACACAGCTGCAACTGATGTGTGCCTCGATCACCGATCCTGGCTACCGCGAAGAGGCCTTGTGGCAGTTCCGCAAAGGCATCCCGATGTTGCAACAGCAGATCAAACACACCCCAGCCGGACCACAAATGGAAATGGAATCATGGTTGCACGGCAATGACTCGCGCTTCGCCATCGCCAGCGAAAAGAAACTCGCATCCTACGCAATCCGCGATGCGAAAAAATGGCTCAACCGCGAGCTCTCGAAAGGCCCGATCGAACTCAGCATCATCGGCGATTTCAAACAGGAAGAAATCATCCCCGAGTTGCTCAATACTTTCGGTGCGCTACCACGACGCGGGTCGTTGCCTGATGACATCGATGACCTTCGCGAGATCAATTTCCCCAAAGCACCTGCCAACAAGTCCTTCACCTACGACACCAAAATCCCGCAAGCCATCGCGATCGCAATTTGGAAAACCAAGGGGCTGCGCAGCAATCAGCCCGAGTTCCGCCGGCTCAACATCCTCGCCTCGATTCTTGGCGATCGCCTGCGCGAAGAAATTCGCGAGAAACTTGGTGCGTCCTACAGCCCAAACGCCGGCGCCGATGGATCCGACGCGCTCGACGACATGGGCTACATCGCCGCCCAAAGCGTTGGCAAACCGGAGGACCTCGACCGCCTTCTCGAAACCATGCGCAGCCTCGCCGACGATATCGCCAAAAATGGTGCCACCGACGACGAACTCGACCGTGCTCTTAAGCCCGTACTCGGCATTCTCGAGAAATCGCTTCGCGACAACAACTACTGGCTCAACACCGTCATGAGCCAATCGCAAGCCGACCCCAAACGACTCGACCTCGCCCGCAACCGCGAAGCCGACTACCGCTCGATCACTCTCGAGGAAATCAACGCGCTCGCCAAAAAATACCTCTCGCGCGACAACGCGCTGGAAGTGAAAATCCTGCCTCAATAACATCCCTCCCCCACCCCATGCCACGCATCGCCCTGCTCCAATCGAAAACCTTCGCCTCCAAGGCCGAGTCGTTCGATCACCATGAAAAGCTCATCCGTCAGGCGGCGGCCGATGGTGCGAACATTGTGGTGACGCAGGAACTTTTCCTCACGCCTTACTTTTGCACGATCGAGGATCCGGCACTCTTCGATCTCGCCGATCCTCTTCCCGGTCCGGTGACTGATCAGCTTGGAAAAATTGCGGGTGAGCTTGGTATCGTGCTCGTTTCCTCGCTCTTCGAACATCGCGGACCCGGCCTCTATCACAACACCGCCGCAATCCACGATGCCGATGGCACACTGCTCGGGCTGTATCGCAAATCACACATCCCGCAGGACCCGGCCTTTGAGGAAAAATTTTACTTCACGCCCGGCGACAGCGGTTGGCCGGTTTGGAACACGATGTTCGGCAAACTCGGCGTGCTGATTTGCTGGGATCAATGGTATCCCGAAGCCGCAAGGCTGATGGCGCTCGGCGGCGCGCAGGTGCTCATTTACCCCACTGCCATCGGCTGGCTGCCGGAAGAAAAACCAACACTCGGCGACGCTCAACACTGCGCGTGGGAGACCGTACAACGCGGCCACGCGGTCGCCAACGGCTGCTACCTTGCGGCCGTCAACCGCACCGGCACGCAGGACAACACTGAGTTCTGGGGCCGTTCGTTCATCGCCAACCCCTACGGCGAAATCGTCGCCAAGGCCTCGACCGAACATGAGGAAATCCTCTGCCACGATCTCGACTTCGACGCAGTCGAAGATTTTCGGCGCATCTGGCCATTTTTCCGCGACCGCCGCATCGACGCCTATGGCGACCTCACCAAGCGCTGGCGCGAATAAACCCCTTTTATTCGATGCGCCTGCTCCTGATCGAAGACAACGCTTCGCTGCGCGACGCAACGCGGCAATACATGCACGAGGCAGGCTTCATCGTCGACACCGCCGCAACCGGCGACGAAGGTCTTTGGGCCGCACAGGAAAACCCCTACGATGTCGTGCTGCTCGACCTCATGCTGCCAAAAGTCGACGGTATGGAAATCCTGCGCCGTCTGCGGGCGAAAGAAAATCCTGTGCATATTTTGGTGATGAGCGCGCGCGACGGACTCGATGACCGCCTGCAGGCATTGGATGCCGGCGCCGATGATTATCTCGTAAAACCATTCTCACTCTCCGAGGCACTCGCCCGCACACGAGCTCTGCTGCGCAGAAGTTACCAAAGGAAAAATCCGCTCATGCGAGTGGCAGACCTCACGCTCGACCCCATTCGGCGCAGCGTTCAACGCGGCGACGCAGCGATCGTTCTCACCGCACTCGAATACCGCTTGCTGGAATACCTTTTCCACCGCGCGGGTGAAGTGGTTTCAAGGGCCGACATCTGGGAGCATGTCTTCGAAGATGGCACGGGCGGCACCAGCAACAGCATCGAAGTTTACATCGGATACCTGCGCAAAAAAATCAATCCCGGCGGCGAAACTGATCTGATCCACACCAAGCGTGGCCACGGATACATCTTAGAGGACAGACACTGATGAGGCATCCGTCAATTCGCAACAGTCTCCTCGTGCGCTGCGGCATCGGCGTTGGCGCCCTCATGCTCGCGCTTTCGATCTCGATCTACTATGCCGCCAGACACGGGCTCTACAAGGAGATCGACCGCTCCATCAAACAAACTGCCGCATTGCTCGGCAACCAGATCGAGCTGGAAAACAATGAGCTCACCTTCGAGTGGCAGGAAGGCATCGGCACCAACAAACAACTTATCGATGCCGGCCTTTTTCAATTCTGGAACGAGGCCACCGGCGAGATAACCCGATCGGCAGGACTGCGCTCCTTCGACCTCCCGAAATTCTGCGGACCCGATGGCAGCCCCGAACTTCGCGACATCAAGCTCCCGCAAAATGGCAGGCACGCGAGAGCCATCGGCATCAGGGTCTACCCATTTGTATTGCCCGAGGAAATGGCACGCATGAAAGAAAGCGGCCAACTTACCGACCCGCGCTCACTGCCGCACATACTCGTGGTGGCCCAGGATGCAAAGCCGGTTCATTATGTTCTCACCCGCCTGCGCTGGATCCTCGGCCTTGGCACGCTCACCACCCTTGGCATCGGATTTTTTCTCATCAACCGCGCGATCCGGCATTCGCTGCAACCGATCGAAACACTCAGCGAGCAAGTCGCCAAACGCGAAGGCAATCGCTTGGACTCCGCCCTCGAACTCTCATCCAAACTGCCATCCGAACTCACCGGCCTCGCCGAAAGTTTCGACTCGTTGCTCGGTCGGGTGGCCTCATTGAGAATGCGCGAGAAAGACTTCATTCGCAACGCCGCGCACGAACTGCGAACACCAATCGCCGGACTTCGCGCAACGATCGAGCTGGCATTGAACCGCCCCCGAAGCGCGGATGAATATCAAAGCAAACTTGAGTTATGCCACTCGCAGGTCACCGCCATCGGCGAACTCCTCAACCGCCTCTCGGCACTGGCCCGAATGGGAAATGCCAAGCACTTGCAGCCGGAAAAAATCAATCTCACGGAGATTCTGAACCACTGCCTGCAAAATTTCCAATCACGCTTCGATCAACGAAATCTCACGGTCACGCGCAAATTTGCACAAACACCCTGCCACGCAAACGGCGATGGCACATTGGCCGCGATGATCATCAAGAACCTGCTCGACAACGCCGCGTGCTACTCGCCCGAATCATCGCAAATCGATGTGGAAATCAACGAAACCAACGACCAAGTGCGGGTCTTGATTCAAAATCGCTCCGATGATCTTCCCGATGAACTGGACCGACTGTTCGAGCCACTTTTCCGCAAGGACAGCTCCCGCCAAAACGAAGGCTCACATCTGGGCATCGGCCTCAGCCTCAGTCTCGAATCCGCCCACGCAATGGGTGGAAAACTGCTCGCGCAAAAAACTGCCGACGGCCTGATTGGGTTTTCATTCATCCTGCCAAGCAGCACCTGATCGATTAGCCGATCTGCAATATCGGCCATCAGCAAACACGACGCGAAGGGTGCATCCGGATGTTTTCCGCCGAAACGGAAAAAACGCCCTCTCTCACCGGATTCTCATGTTCGGAAAGCTAAGTTCCCGCATCCGGAGCAGCAAACGACTCCACGATCCCTGCACATTCACGCGATTTCATGAGAGAGCGATTCATTCATTCCTACGCCGCCCGTCTGGCATTCCTGATCGTTGCGATTCCCGTGGCATTCACCATTTTTTACATGCGGATGATTCTCTCAAAATTCACCGACCTCTTCCACTCCCCATATTGAACAACCCATGAAACACCTCAAACTGACTCCATCCCTGCGCCTCGCAGCCATTGCCTGCGCGTTGTTTTTGATTCTCTCGATGATCTCGCGCCTGATTCTGCTCGCGGTCGCAAGACATGTGGCCACATGGGATGCCTCGCTCATCACGACCTTCGGCCTCGGCCTCCGTCATGATGCCGCCGCCGCAGTTTTTGCCTCGCTGCCATGGATCGCCATCGGCGCAATTCTTCCGCACAAATGGCTCAATGCCCGCAGCGGGAAAATCCTGCTGATGTCGCTGATGACGCTCTTCATCAGCATTCTCGTATTCATCACCACTGCCGAGTACTTCTTCTGGGACGAGTTCGGAGCTCGTTTCAATTTTATCGCTGTGGATTACCTCGTGTGGACCAACGAGGTTTGGGGCAACATCAACGAGTCTTACCCGATGGTTCCGATCATCACCGGCATCCTTCTGATTTCGCTGCTCACCTGCTGGGCCTTGAACCGCATCGGCGCATTCCAATGGGTCCACTCGGGCCAACACACATTCAGATCAAGAATCTTGAGCATCGCCACAGGCCTAGCGGTCGCCGCAGGGTGCGTCTGGTTCATCGATCAATCTTCCGCAAATTCGCTGAAGAACCAATACCACTGCGAACTCGCGAAAAACGGCTGCTGGTCGTTCTTCGCTGCCGCGCGTCACATGCAGCTCGATTATGACAAGTGGTACCTTTCATTCGAGAAAAAAGCCGCGCTCAAGGACGCCAAGCAACTTCTTTCCACACATGACGCACCAGCCCTTTCCGACGCAGAGGATGACCTCCGCCGCCGCATCACCGGGCGCGGCCCCGAGAAGCGTTGGAATGTGATTCTCGTCTGCATGGAAAGCATGAGCGGCGATTTCATGAGCTACCTCGGCGAAAAATCCGGGATCACACCAAACCTCGACCGCCTCGCCAACCAATCAGTTTTCTTCGAGAACCTCTACGCCACCGGCACCCGCACCGTCCGCGGCATGGAAGCCCTCACGCTCAACCTGCCCCCCACGCCCGGACAAGCCATCATCTACCGCCCCGAAGGCACCAACCTGCAAACGAGCTTCAGCCCCTTCATCGATCGCGGCTACGACTGCGCGTTTTTCTACGGCGGCGACGGACGCTTCGATTTCATGAACCGCTACTTCTCCACCTCCGGATGCCGCATAATGGATGTGAACGCGTGGGACAAAAATGATGTCACCTTCAAGACCGCATGGGGTGCCTGCGACGAGGACCTTTTCCGCAAAACCATCGCCGAGGCCGATGCCAACCACGCCGCAGGCAAGCCCTTCCACTTTTTCTGCATGACCACCAGCAACCACCGGCCCTATGACTTCCCCGCCGGCCGCATCGACCTGCCCTCGCACAGCGGCAGAAAGGCCGCAGTGAAATACGCCGACTGGGCGATCGGTAACCTGATCGATGAGGCCAGCAAAAAACCGTGGTTCAACAACACGCTATTTGTGATCGTCGCCGACCACTGCGCGAGTTGCGCAGGAAAATCGGAGATCGATGTGACAAAGCACCACATCCCCGGCATCATTTACAATCCAAGCCTCGTGCCCGCACAAAAGATCAGCAAACTTTCCAGCCAGATCGATGTGATGCCCACCGTCCTCGGCATGATGAACTGGAGCTACGACTCGCTCGGCTACGGTCATGACCTGCTTGCACCCTCGGCAACCGCGACAGAGGGCCGCGCCTTCGTCAGCAACTACCAGAAAATCGCCCTCTTGAAAAACAACGGCATGGCAATCCTCAAACCCAACCGCGTGTTTTCACGCTACTCATGCAACCTCGCCAACGGCGACCTTACGCCAATCGAGGCAGATCGCTCGAACCAACTGGTTCACGTCGCAGCAGTCTATTACCAAAGCGCCTCGTGGCTGTTCGACAACGGCAAATTGAAACGAAAATCCACTGGCGCTACCCTCTCCGCCAATTGAAACCAACCAAAACCACCAGCGGTTGCATGAAAACCAATCGCATGCTCGCAGCCTCGATCGCCTTGCTGGCGGTGATCTTCGTGTTTTTTGAAATCAGCGATGCGGACCTGCGCGTACAGGATCTGTTTTACAATTTCACCACACACTCGTGGATCGTCGATGCCAAAGCCCCCTTGCCACGCGCGCTGTTCTACACCTGGCCGAAGGTGCTGATCTGGATCGGAGGCGTCGCATTGCTTGCCTTGGCGCTGATGCCTCAAGATTGCAAAATTCGACGCATGCTTCCCGCTTGGAAACGCAACGAAATTCTGGTGGTGATCGGCACGCTTGCGCTCGCCCCCGCAAGCATCGCAACACTCAAGGCCACCACCAATGTCTTCACGCCATCGGAGATCCGCCGCTACGGCGGCCCCGCTCCCTATGTGAAAGTTTGTGAGTCATATCCGGCAAACGACCATCCCGCGAGACGCGGCCGTGGATTTCCCGCAGGTCATGCCAGCGGAGGGTTCGCGCTGATGGCACTCGCGGCACTCGCCGATACTCGTAGGGCGCGAATTTTTTGCATCGCAGGTGGCCTCGCAATTGGCTCGGTGCTCGGCGTCTACCAAATGCTTAAAGGCGCACACTATCTGAGCCACACGATCATCACCGCACTGATCTGCTGGATCATTTTTCTCGCATTGCAAAAGTTCTTGATACGCGGAGATAACCCTGCGGCATAGCCCACGCCACCGCCTTGCAGGCTTGCAGTTCGCCTGAAAACCAGCGAAAGTGAGCTACATGATTCGCTCAATCTTTGTTCTTCTCGCCCTCGCCTGCAGCGCCAGTGCCCAGGCTTATGCGCCGATCAACGATCGCCCGCCGCAACTGACCCGAGAATTCCGCGGCGCATGGATCGCCACCGTGCACAACCTCGACTGGCCAAGCAAAGGTTCGAGCGCCGGCGTCCAACAAGCCGAGCTTCGAAGCATCCTCGACAAACTGGCTGCATTAAAAATAAACGCAGTGATCTTTCAAGTGCGGCCAGCATGCGACGCGCTTTATAAATCGTCATTTGAACCCTGGAGCCAATGGCTCACCGGTACGATGGG
>JAPOLH010000027.1 GCA_029977225.1 Verrucomicrobiaceae bacterium
CAAGACTTGGATCAAGGTGCTGAGGCCGCTGCCGTGGCTGCACAGGAGCGGGAGTTTCTTGAGCGGATGAATTTGGCAGGAAAATCCGAAGAGCGAGTGAGCGGCGGTTCCGCGTGAATTTTTCAAGGGCAAGGGTCATGCAGGAAAAAACATCCGGCATGTGTGTCTGGTTGAGTGATCGCATTGGGCGCAGGCCTTTGTTTGCAGCGGCATTGGTGGCGATGGCTGGTGTGCTTGCGATCGGGAGTGGACTTTGGGTTTTGTTTGCTGTGGCGCTGGCGGCGTGGCTGCTCGGCGCGTGGCTCGGAACATGGCGTTGCGGTTTGGCATGGTTTTTGTGTGCGGCCGTGGCGGCCGGTGTGCTGGCGTGGAGGTTGGAGCGTCAGCGACAGTTTGAGCGACTGATGTCGAATGCGGCTGCTGCGAATTTGAGTGTGCGCTTGTTGGAAGACTGTGATGGTGGGGAGAAGTTTTGGTGGGCGAAGGCGCGGGTTCTTGAGGGGCCGTATGAAGGCGCGAAGGTGCTGTGGCAGAGCAGGGGAGAGATGCGGGTGGCTGGATCGATGTTGAAAGCGATAGGAAATTTCCAAGCCCTGCCTGAACCGAGAAATCCTGGTGAATTTGATCGAGCCAAGTGGTTGAGAAATCAGGATGTGGCTGCTGTTTTTCAGGCAACGGGCATGCTTGATGATGCATCAACGCCTTGGCATGCCGCATGGGGTGCGCGGATTCGCCATGCATTTCGCGAAGGCGTGACGGCTGGGCTCGATGAGGACTCGCGTGAGGCGATGGTGATTCGAGCGGTGGTGATTGGTGAGACGCCGCGTGATGCGGATTCTTTGGTGGCGGCATTTCGCGAGAGCGGCACGCTGCATGTGTTTTCGGTGAGCGGCCTGCATGTCGCGATGGTGGGAAGCATCGGCTGGTTTGTGTTGGGGCGACTAGGTCTTTCGCGGCGGCGCGCGGTGCTTGTGTTATTGCCGCTGATTTTTGGTTACTCATGGATCACCGGAAACAGCGCGCCGGCCTTGCGATCGGCATGGATGGCGGCGGTGTTTCTTGGGGCTTTTACCTTTCGTCGCAAGCCCGACCTTCTCAATGCCCTGGGCGCGGTGCTGCTCGTGGGTTTGTTGTGGGACGGGCGCATGTTGTATCAGCCCGGCGTTCAATTGTCGTATGGCGTGGTTGCGGCGATCGCGATGGGAACTTCGTGGTTTGCGCGGTCCTTGCATTGGTTGTCTGCACCCGAGATGTATCTACCGCTTGATCAAATGAGCCGCGCGCGCCGTTGGTTATTGTCACTGCGCCAGGCAGCCGCTCAATCGCTTGCCGTCTCGACAGCGGCGGCGATTGGATCGGCTCCCTTGACGCTGTTTCATTTCGGCATGGCCACGCCGGTCTCACTGCTTGCTGGATTGGTTTTGGTGCCTTTGGTCTTCGTGTTGCTTTGCGTTTCATTACTTGCGCTTGCCATTTCACCGATGGCCGCGCCCATTGCGCGCGGGTTGAATCAGGTCAACGCCCTTGTCGCGAGGGCGTCGATTGAGTCTGCCGAATTTTTTGCGGCGATTCCGGGAGGTCATTTGGAACTTCGAAAAACCATGATGCCCGGGCTCCTGGTTTATGATCTCGAGCGTGGTGCTGCCAGCGCGTGTTTTTACGGCAAATCCGGTGAGGCGGTTTTGCTTGATTGCGGCGATCGAAACGGATTTCGCCATGCCGTGATGCCATCCTTGCGGCAGCTTGGAATGCGTCCGAATACCGTAGTGCTGACTCATCCCGATGGACATCATCTTGGTGGTGGAGCTGCCGTGTGGGAGGCCTTTGCGATTCGTGAGGCGGTGATGCCGGTGAAGCTTTCGCGCAGCAGTGGCTATCGTTCATGGATGGCAAACCCATCGGGCATGAACCTGCGTTTGGCGGGCGATGCGAGATCAATGGATTTGCCGGATGGTGCTCGGCTTGAGGTTGTGCATGCGCCGGACCCGTTGGCGCAAAATGCGCGGGCGGATGACCGGGTTGCGGTGTATCGATTGCACTGGCGCGGATGGAAAATTCTTTTCACCAGCGATGCCGGCACCTCGACGGAAAACCAAGTGCTTGATGCTGGCGCCGATGTCGCGGCGGATGTGATCGTGGCCGGCTGTCATCGCAGTGATCTTTCTCTTTGCGATGCTTTCCTGCATGCGGTTGCCCCGCAGGCCATCGTTTTTTCCAATCCGACTTTTCCGCCCGAGGAGCATCGATCCGACGAAACAGTCGGCTATTGGAAATTGCGCGGGATTGAGGTCATCGATCAATGCATTGTCGGCGGCGTGACGATAACGGTCGCCGAAAATGGCGATTTGCGTCTCGCGGGATTTTTACGGGACGAGCCGTTCGTGTTGAAGCGGCGTTGATTTTTCAGAAACGAATGCGCGACGTTCAATCGACTGGTTTGCGGCAGCGCAAGCGCCACATCGATTTGCCCTCACTTTCCCAGAGTTTTTGAAAATCGGTCTTCGGATAGAAGAATGAATCCTCCTGCCATGTGAGGCGTTCAAAGCCGCCGAATGACGCCACTTTTTCTTCCGCCCATTGGAAGTATTCTTCGTGATCGGTCATGAAGAGGAATTCTCCGCCGGGTTGGAGCGCGTTGCGGACGGTTTGCAGAAAATCTTCATTCACGAGTCGCCGGCGATGGTGGCGGAGTTTCGGCCACGGGTCGGGGCAAAGCAGGTGGAGGCGTGAAACAGAATTTTGCGGCAACAACCATTCGACGACATAGCGGCTCTCGAGTCGCAGCACTCGTGCGTTGTCGAGGCCGGCGCGTGAAATTTTTTTGCAGACCTTGCGGACGCGGCCGAGCAGGCGTTCGACGCCGAGGAAATCGCGGTCGTGATGATGGCGAGCCATTTCCATCAAGAAGGACCCATCGCCGCAGCCGAGATCAATCTCGAGCGGCCTGCCATCGCGAAGGATTTCTGCGGGGGCGATTTTGCGGAAGTAATGTTCCGGCACAAATTCGCCGGCCATCGCGGTTCGCGGCAATTGGTTCAGCACTTGTTCCATGGTTGTGATTTTTTATCCGTATCGGGCTTGTTCGCAAGTGCGCCTTCAAAGATCGGCATCGGAATGCACGCCGGCTACCGGAGCGGCCGAGCATACGATGCAGCGCGTGAGATCCGCGCTGCGCGCAATTTTTGCATTCGGCCAAACGACCGAGTCGCGCACGACCGCGCCGGATTCGACAATCGCGCCGGGCCCGATCACCGAGTCGATGACGGTTGCGCCGGGTTCGATCACCGCATCGGAGTGCACGCGCGGGGCAAGCTCAAGCTCGCGGTGGGCGCGGAGATAAGATTCGCGATCGCCGAGATCGAGCCACACGCCTTCGTCGAGTGTGATGGCGCCGAGTTGGTTTTGTTTGGCGAGCTCGAGGAAGAATGGGATCACCGAAATTTTTTCATTCGCTGGGATTTGGCGGATGAATTCCGGGTTCACGCAATAGATGCCGCTGAAGACATGCGTGCCTGCAGCGCGTCCGAGTTTTTCATGAATGTCGATGACCCTGCTGCCTGCGGCGTCGAGTGCCATGTGAGTGGCGGTGCCATGCGAGCGTAGCGCGAGCGTCACGGGAAGGCCTGAGACCTTGTGGGCTGCGACGAGTGCGGCGAGTGGCATGGTCGAAAAGATGTCGCCATTGTGGACGAGCAGCGGTGAATCACCGATCCACTCGCTGATGTTGCGAAGTCCGCCACCGGTCTCCAACAGGATTGGTTCGTGGAAAAATGTGATGTCGTTGCCTTCGGAGTGGTTGGCGAAATCATCCCATGCCTCGGGCAGGTGATGGGTATTGATGGCGAAGCGACGAATGCCAAGCTTGGAGCAGGCGTTGATTGTCCATGCCGCGATGGGTTGATGAAACAACGGCACCAGCGGCTTGGGCAGGCGGTCGGTGAGCGGCCGCAAGCGAGTGCCCAGACCGGCGCCAAGGATGAATGCCTGATGCATGAAATGGCTATGCCGCCGATGTTTCCCGCTGGCAAGTACCGATCTTGATTCGGCCTCGGTGTCGCGTAGCATGTCGAAAGTTTCTGCGCTTACCGACATGCCCGAGCTCCCCGAAGTTGAGACCACCCGCAGAGGCATCGAGCCGCATGTGCTTGGCGTGCGCGTGAAAGAGGTGATCGTGCGTCGGCGCGACCTGCGCCAGCCGGTTTCCAAATCGATCGCCGATATCGAGGGAAAGAAAATTTCCGCAGTGCGCCGGCGGTCGAAGTACCTGCTGCTTGAGATTGAGGGCGTGGGCACATTGCTCATTCACCTTGGCATGTCTGGCAGCCTGCGTGTGATTTCGACGACGGATGCGTGGAAGACGCATGATCATGTCGGCATCACGCTGGCGAATGGCAAACAGCTGCGCTTTCATGACCCTCGCCGTTTCGGGTTGGTGCTTTTGTTGCGCGGCGATCCGATGGCGCATGCCTTGTTGAAGCATCTCGGCCCTGAGCCCTTGGAAGCCGGCTTCACCGCAAAGCACCTTCAGGACGCTTGCGCGAAACGCTCGGCAGCGATCAAGTTGGTGATCATGGATGCTAAAGTGGTGGTTGGTGTCGGCAACATCTATGCTTCGGAGGCCTTGTTTCGCGCGGGCATTTTGCCACGCACCAAAGCGAACCGCATTTCAAAGCCGCGCCTTGCCAAACTCGCGCAGGCGATTCGCGAGGTGCTTGGCGATGCGATCGCTGAGGGAGGCACCACCTTGCGCGACTTCTTGAATTCCGATGGCGAGCCCGGATACTTTCGCCAAAAACTCTTTGTGTACGATCGCAAAGGCGAACCATGCCGTATTTGCGGCACTCCGATCCGCCACGCGGTAATGGGCCAGCGCTCGACCTACTGGTGCCCGAAGTGCCAGAAGTGAGTGGACCTGAAATCGCAAAAAACATGCTGTTTACTTTTTGGGCTTCCTGCCAAAGTTTTTGGGTGCCATGAAAAACCTTCGATCCGCTCACGCCTTGATTTTGATGCTTTGCCTTCACGGTTTGCTGTCGGCTCAAGATCGCTCTGAGGCATCGCCTGCGGGCATGGTAATGATCAAGGGTGGTGAGTTTCTAATGGGCAGTGAGTTACCGTGCAGTCGCATGAACGAGCGCCCAGCGGTAAAAGTGAAGGTCGATGGCTTTTGGATGGATCAGCATGCCGTGACCAATGCGCAGTTTCGCAAATTTGTTGAGTCCACTGGCTACAAGACCACGGCCGAGAGGGCGGTCGATTGGGAGGAACTGAAAAAACAGGTGGCGCCGGACACGCCAAAGCCGCCCGATGAAATGCTGCAACCTGGTGCATTAGTTTTCACGCCGACCGATGGACCTGTCGACTTGCGAGAAATGAGCGTGTGGTGGCGCTGGACTTCGGGTGCCAACTGGCAACACCCCGAGGGCCCGCAGAGCAATCTTGATGGGCGCGAGCAGCACCCGGTGGTTCAGGTGTCGTGGGACGATGCGAATGCTTACGCGAAATGGGCGGGCAAGCGTCTGCCCACCGAAGCTGAATGGGAATTTGCCGCGCGTGGCGGGCTTGAAGGCAAGCGCTATGCTTGGGGTGATGAATTCAAGCGTGATGGCAAGTTCATGGCCAACACATGGACTGGAGATTTTCCCTACAAAAACACCAAGGAGGATGGCTTTGTCGGCACTGCGCCGGTGATGAGTTTTCCTGCCAACGGATACGGGTTGTACGACATGGGGGGGAATGTCTGGAACTGGGTGAGCGATTGGTATCGGCCCGACAGTCATGCGCGCAGCAAGCTCGAGCCCTCGTGCCACAACCCGCAAGGCCCGAAGTCCAGTTACAACCCGAGCCAACCATATCAGATGCAGGAGCGCGTGATCAAAGGCGGTTCATATCTCTGCCACCCCGACTACTGCGAAAGCTACCGACCCAGCTCTCGACGCGGCACTTCGCCTGATACAGGCACGAGCCACATCGGCTTTCGCTGCGTGAAGGATTTGAAGCCATAGGGCTTACTCCTTGCCGCTCGAGCTTGGCTCGTGATTCCTCGCAATCAGATCGGCCATGTGCCCGCCGCGGGCAGTTACCCATTTGCCTTTGGTGATGACCGAGGTAAAGCCGAGGCCATTGGCGGCGGCCGCTTTGAAGACATCCCAAGCCTGGGTGGCGAGGATGCCTGAAACAACGAGGTCGCCGTTGCGGGCGAGCGATTTGGCGATCACCGGCCATGCCTGAATGAGCACGGTGGAGAAAATGTTGGCGAGCACGACATCGTAGCCCTTTGCGCGCGGCTTCCATTTCAACACATCCTGTTCCTTGATGATGATCTCGGGCGTGTCATTGCGTTCGGCATTGCGCTGGGCCACCGAGACTGCGAAGGGATCGAAATCGCAGGCGAAAGTCTCGCCTGCGCCCAAATGTTTGGCGGCAATCGCGAGCACGCCGGTGCCAGCTCCGAGGTCGGCGACCGTCCAAGTGGAATTTTTTCTTTCGCGAGCAATATCGACGAGCATGCGCAGGCAGGTCGAAGTGGTCGCATGATCGCCGGTGCCAAAGGCCATCTCTGGCGGGATTGAGATAATTTTTCGCTGCGGGTTGGCTTTGCGAAGTGCCTTGATTTCCGATGCGCTGGTTTCGGCGGTGAGCAAGATCGCATCGCGCACCTTGATCGGCCTGGGCGCAGCAGGGGGCTTTTGCCATTCGGCCTTGGCGAGCTTGCGGATGCTGCCGCCGAATTGTTTTACCACGGCTTGGGCTTGAGCTTCGGTTTCGCAGAACAGCTGGAGGCGGATCGAGCGCCCGCCCTTCACATATTCGACGACCAGATTCGGGTTGCCGGCGAAACGCTCTTCCCAAGCATCCAGCCATTTTTCCGCGGATAGCTTCGACCAGACGAACATGGTGGGTGGAAATTGAGCGGCTGGGTGGTCGGCAAACGCCGGAAGGGCTACCATTTCCATGACGATCGGGAAATGGAGCGGGCGATGAGATTCGAACTCACGACATCCACCTTGGCAAGGTGGCGCTCTACCACTGAGCTACGCCCGCGACGCAATTTGCGTGCGGGGTTTTTTGCATCGGCCGGAGCTTGCCGCAAGTCAAAATTTGCAAAATTTCCCTGTTCCTTTGTCGCGCAGTCTGGGATTCCCTTGGGCACGCCATGTCCGACAAGCTTGCAGAGATCATCGCCACCAAGCGTCTTGAGATTGAGGCCTTGATGCCTCGTGCTGCTCATTTGCGTAGCGCCGCCCTTCAGCGCAATGAATTTGGGGGTTTTCGCGCCGCGATCGATCGCGGTCCGACGCGACTCGGGGTCATTGCGGAAGTGAAGAAGGCCTCGCCATCGGTTGGGCTCATCGATCCGAATTTCGATCCCGTGCGTCAGGCGCGTCGCTATCTTGATGGTGGCGCATCGTGTCTTTCGATTCTGACCGATGAAAAATATTTCCAAGGATCGCTGAGTTATCTGACGCAGATTTCGCGGTTCTCCGATGCACCGCTGCTGCGCAAGGATTTCACGATTCATGAGGTGCAGATCCACGAGGCCGCTGTGTCCGGCGCGGATGCGATTTTGTTGATTGTTGCGGCGCTCGACGATGACAACTTGCGCCGCCTCTACGATGAGGCAAAGTCTCTGATGCTCGATGTCCTGGTCGAGGTGCACGATCTCCCGGAAATGGAGCGCGCGTTGGAGTTGGGTGCCGATCTGATCGGCATCAACAACCGGAATTTGAAAACCTTCGAGGTTGATCTTGCGACAACTGAGGCCCTGGCCGAGGAGGTGCCCGATGATGTGTTGCTTGTTTCGGAAAGCGGCATCAAGACGCCTGAGGATGCGATGCACGTGCTCGAGGCTGGTGCCAATGCGGTGCTCATCGGCGAGGCCTTGATGCGAGCCAATGATCCCACTCGCGAGATCGAGGCCTATCTTGAGTTGGAATTGAGCTGAGGAATTTTTTCAACGCCCCGTGTGCTCTCAATGGGGTGCTCAGACAAGAAACGCAATCTGCTCGCCGGGGCCGTGCACACCCTCGATGAGGATGCCTTCGACGTCGGCTGTTTTGGAGGGCCCGGTGCACCAGATGATGTTCGGGCTATCTCCAAAAGCGGCGATTGCTTCGGGAATGGTACGGTGGATTTCGGATTTTTCCAAAACCGCGACATGCACCCATGGTGAGAGCGCTGCGAGACGGTGCGAGGTACGGTCATCGTCGATGATGACCGTGCCCGACTCGGCGATCGCGCCAGTCGCGCGAGTGATGCCAAATTGATAGTCGTCGTAGCGCTCGCGCTCGTAAGTGGTCTCGACGGTGAGTCCAGCTGCAGCGAGCTTTGAGCCGATTGCATCGAACAAGGTGGGGTCGCAATACCCATGGGTCTGCGCGGACGATTGGAGAAAATCCGCGAGCTCATCAATTGAGCTCATCGCTTTGCCGTTCACTGCCTTGAAGTTGCGCGAGAAAATCTCCCAAAGATCCGAGCCCTCGAGTTTGCGTGGTGAGTGAACCACCGTGAGATCGTATTCCGGCAGGGGTGCTTTGTTTTTCAGCGCTGATGTGGCGGCTTCGATTTTGGCGAAGATGGCAGAGCGGGACATGGAATGAAATGGTTGGGTGCTATGATGTTTTTGCGGCAATGGAGCATGGTCCAATCGCGTGCGGTCAGTGACGGACGATCATTTTGACTGTCTCGTCTTCATCCATTTTCTGAAATCCCCACCGCGAGATTCCGGCAGGGTGCGTTGGCCCAGCCAATCCTGAAGCGGTTTGATAGGAGCAACGTGGATGGGCAGGTGGTTCATCGCCTTCGACATCGTCATTGCGGTGCGCCACAGAGAGGGGGAAGTGGCGAGAGCGGAGAAGGGCGTCATTGGCACGGCTGCAGGTGAATGCACGCCTTCGCGTTTGGCCTTGTCGCGCAGGCGCAGGAGCAAGTCGGGAATCGGAATATCGACCGGGCAGACTTCGTTGCACGCGCCGCAGAGCGAGGATGCCTTTGGCAGGTCGGCAAGTTCCGGGAAGCGATCGCCGAAGAGCAAGGGCGAGAGCACGGCGCCGACCGGGCCGCCGTAGGTCGAGCGGTAGGCGTGGCCTGAAGCTTGGCGATAGACCGGGCAAACATTTTGGCAGGCACCACAGCGGATGCAGCGGAGGATTTCCCGGCAGTTTGATGCGAGGACATCGGTGCGGCCGTTGTCCATGAAAACGACGTGCATGTGCTCGGGGCCGTCGGGTTGATTGGCGGACTTCGGGCCGTTGATGAACTCGGTGTAAACCGTGAGTTGCTGGCCGGTGGCAGAGCGGCCGAGCAGGTTGAGGAAAACGGAAAGGTCCTGCTCGCGTGGGATCACCTTTTCGATGCCGACTAGCGCGATGTGCACTGGTGCAGGAGCCATACCGAATCGCGAGTTGCCTTCATTGGTCACAAGCGTGAGGCGGCCAGTGTCGGCGCAGACGAAATTGGCGCCGGTGATGCCAGCTTGGGCGAGCATGTACTTTTCGCGAAGGTGCACGCGTGCGCGGCGGGTGATCGTCTCCGGATCGTCGTTGTAGTCGGCAGCGATGCCTTCGCGCTGGAAGGTGCGGGCGATTTCGCGGCGGTTTTTGTGGATGATCGGTTTGACGATGTGGGATGGCTCGTCGTTGTCGAGCTGGACGATGAACTCGCCGAGATCGGACTCGAGGCATTCGATGCCGTTTTCGATCAGGAAGGGATTGAGGTGGATTTCCTCGGCGGCCATCGACTTTGACTTCGTCAGCTGGGTGACGCCATGGCCGCGCAGGATCGAAAGAATTTCCTGGCGGGCATCTTCCGCTGTTGCGGCGAAATGAACTTTCGCGCCGCGCTTGGTGAGCGCCGCTTCGGCCTTCGCAAGGTAATCGCCGAGATGGTGGAGCGTGTGATCCTTGATCGCGCCTGCAAGTTTGCGCAGTGAGTCGGGGTCAGCATAATCCTTGTGCAGAACCTCGTAGCGCTTCTCGGTGCCCTTCGACGAGCCGTCGAGCACAGAGCCTTGCTTTTCGTCGCTGATCTTGCGGGCGTAAAGGTCGATGGGTTGGGTGCCGATCATGGATTCGATTGGTTTGGTTTCACCAGCGTATCCCGAAGGATCTGGATGGCGTGGAATTGTGGAATCGCGCGGCCTTGGTTTTGTGCGAGCCCGTTGAGGTGCATGAGGCAGGACATGTCGGTGCCGACGAGCATGTCGGGGCGGATTTCGAGCATGTGGTCGAGCTTGAGTGTGCCCATTTGCCCGGAAATGTGAGGGAAGGTCACGGAGAAGGTGCCACCGAAGCCGCAGCATTGCTCCGACTGGCCGAAGGGGACGACTTCCGCATTTTCGATCGATGAAAGCAGCGTGCGCACCGCTTCACCGGTCTTGGTGCCGCGGCTGTGGCAGGATCGGTGAAAGGCAATACGGGTCGGCTGTGCAAATTTCCCCGGCCAGGTGCGGATGTTGAGATCGTTGAAAATGAAATCGATCACCTCTCGGGTGCGTTTGGCCAGCGAGTCGATCGAGGCATTCGGTTCCTCTTCGAATTGCAGTTTGTTGCCGTGGCGGTTCATGGCCGCGCAGGAGCCGGATGGGACGATCACCGGCACTTCGCCAGCGAAAACCTCGGCGCAATGGCGTGCGACTTTGCGGGAGGACTCCCAATCGCCGGAATTGAAAGCCGGCTGGCTGCAGCAGGTTTGATTTTCGGGGAAATCGACCGAGACGCCAAGATGTTCAAGGACCTCGACCGTGGCTTTTGCGACATCGTCGAAGAAGGCGTCGCAAAGGCAGGTGCCCATGAGAAGCACGCGTTGGTTGAGTGGTCGGACGCTGGGGGTGGACATGGGAAAGGTAGGTGTTCCAAAGCTAGAGATGAACGTCCGAGCCGCAATCCATAATCCGGCGGAAGCCCACTTTTTTTGAAGCAATGAAGCGCGCGTCATGGGTGGACAAGCTGGCGGCCGGATGCTTGAGTGCTCGCAATGTGCGATGGATCGTTGCTGCTGCTTGGGCTGGAGGGGCCTGAGCTGACCCCTGCGGAGGCGGCGTTGTTTCGCCGTTTGCAACCTGCGGGTTACATCCTTTTTACGCGCAACATTGTTTCGCCCGCGCAGACCCGTAAGCTCACCGACGACCTGCGCGACCTTTCGGCGGATCTGCCGATCATCGGCATCGATCAAGAAGGCGGGCGGGTCACGCGCACCAAGGAAATCGCTCCGGCTCTGCCATCGGCGGCGTCGTTGGCGGCGCGCGGTGACATGGGAAAGATCGCCGATGCGGGCGTGCTTACGGGCGAGTTGCTGCAGCTTCTTGGCTTCAATCTCAACTTTGCGCCGGTGCTGGATCTCGATCATTTTCCCAGCCTTTCCAATGCCCTGCGTGGCCGTTGCTGGGGGCGTGATCCACAGCGGGTGATCGATTTTGCTGGTCAATGGAACCGTTGGTTGCGCCGGCGATCGATCGCAAGCTGCGCCAAACATTTCCCTGCCTGCGGTCGTGCGGTTTCCGATCCGCACCACGATCTTCCATCGTCGCCCGCCACGCTCGAGGAATTGCTGCGCGAGGATGTGATCCCGTACACCGCATTGATGCCAGAGCTGGATTCGATCATGCTCGCGCACATCGAGTTTCCAAACATCGACCCGGCTTTTCCCGCATCGCTTTCGCCCAAAATCATTCGACGTTTTTTGCGCGATCAACTCGGCTTCGACCGCCATCTCGTCATGACCGACGACCTCGACATGGGCGCGATTACCAAGCGTTATGGTCGAGGAGAGGATGTGAAATTGGCGATCCGCGCCGGCAATGACTTAGCGATGATTTGCCACCGCAATGAAACCGCGGAAGCCGCCGCCCGTGCGATCGGCGAACTGCCCCTCGGCATGCGGCACGAGGCACAGGATCGCGTCGAACGCTTCCGCCGTCGAGTACTGCAGCCGCCGGTCGCGTGGGCGGACGCGCGCTGGCAAAAAACCTGCGAGGCGATCGGCAAGCTTGCGGCGGAATTTGACCCCGCCGATGAAATCGCCTCAAACAGCCCGGTGGCGGATTATTGATCTCACCTCTCCAGCATCCACGCGATGTGCGGGGTGTATAGGTTGGGTTCGAGGAGGAAGGAGTCGTGACCTTTTTCCGAGTGCACGGTGATGTGCATGCAATCGACCTTGGAGCGCTCGAGGTGCTTGACCAGTTCGGCTTGTTCTTCCGGGTAAAAGCAGAAGTCCGAATCAATCGAAAAGACCAGCCAGCGTTGGTTGGCGGCGCGGGATCGTTGGAAGAGAGCAGCTGGCGTTTCCGCATCGCCTTCGAGCGTGGCGTCGAAGCGTGACCAGAGATCGATGATGCGGAGGTAGGTGTTGGCATCGAAGCGCTGCACGAATTTTTTCCCCTGATGGAGCATGTAGCTTTGGAATTGGTCGCGCACCTTGTACCAAGCGAGCACATCGTCGGGTTGGACGACATCTTTGCGGGCGCGGCGTTCGATCGAATTGAGGTGGACGAAGGTTTTGTGCGAAATCATGCGGGCCAGCGCGAGGCCGTAGGTCGGCGCATCGCCTTCGTAGTAGTCGCCGCCGTTGAAGTGCGGATCGTTTTCGATTGCGAGGATTTGTTCGAAAAGGATCAGTCGATTGAGCACCGTGGTTTTAAAACCCGATGCGATGGCGATCACATTGCGAACGCGCTCGGGCAGGCGTGTGGCGAATGTGAGCGCGACAAGGCCGCCGACCGATGGGCCGACGATCGCGTGCAGGACATCGATGCCAAGGTGGTCGAGCACAAGCGCGAGGGCGTTGACCTGATCGGCGGCGGTGACGGCAGGAAATGAGGATCCCCAATGGCGTCCGGTTTCTGGATTGATGGATCCCGGACCGGTACTGCCGTAGCATCCGCCAAGGTAGTTGGCGCAAATGACAAAATGTTTGTTGGTGTCGATGGCCTTACCGGGGCCGATCATGTCTTCCCACCAACCGGCGTGCAGTTCTTCCTGCCAGAGTGAGCCCACCCCTTCGATCGAGGGATTGCGGCCGGCGGCGTGATGCGAGCCTGAGAGTGCGTGACAAATCAGGATTGCATTCGACCTATCAGCATTCAGTTCGCCCCATGTTTCATAGGCGATGCGGACCTGCGGCAAGCTGCCTCCATCCCGCAACGGGAAAGGCGCGCCGGAATCGAGAAACCGCGTGTGAGTCGCGTGGGGCATGGCGGGAGACTAGGTGCTTGCGGCCATCCCTGCAAGCCGCCTTGCTGTCATTTCAGCTCACGGCGAAGTTCGGTGATATGATCGCGGATTTCAAAGATCGTGCTGCGGATGTGGGCCAAAGCCGCAAGCTGATCGGCATCCTCCTCGGTGGTCATGAGTTCTTGGCAGCAGCCGACCGCTTCATTGAGCCAATTGAGGCAGCGCTTCAAAATGGCCAACACATAGCCCGTTTCGGGTTCGTAATCGCTGCTCCGGTCGTTGAGTGCGGCAGCGAGCTTGCCGCTGACCTGTAGCAGGTTTGAGACGAGCACATAGGATGGTGAGCCTTGGCTTGATTCACCTGCAACAACATCCATCGCCCGCAGTGCAAGCTCTTGGGCGCGTGCTTGCAGCGGGTGCCTCTCGTATTTGCCAAAGGAGTCTTCCCCTTCGAAGTCGGCTTCTTGTCCGTCACTTTCAAAATTCATTCGCTCAATCTCATCGATGGCGGCGCGGTCGCCAAAATCGTTGCGGGCGGATGATTCGTCGCGTTCGGCAAGCTCATCCAGCAATCCGTCCCACCCCATCACAAAGGCCTCCTTGCGCTCGCAGTCACTGTCCTCCATGTATTTTTCCAGCACCTCCTGATAAGCGTCGGTGAGGCGGTCGGACTCCTTGAGTCGCTTTTCCCATGCAAACTCATCCATGTCGTCAGAAAAATCATCCGGCTCATCGCTTGGCTCGCTGCGGCGGATCACTTGCGCCATAAAATCGCGCATGGCGTTGAGGTTGGCGAGTTTCTGGGCCTCTTCCGCATCCGCATCCATCGACCATTCATGCGATGACACATCGAGCTTGTAGTCCGTGGTTTCGATTACCACGCGGCCGTTGATTTCACTGAACCACTCAAGGTAGAGGACGTTTTTCCACTCGCAGGGGATTTCGCCGCCGGACTTGCGGATTTGCTGCAATTCGTCCTCATCAACAATTGGCACACGGGCTTTTCGCGAGGCGGTCATGTCGCCGATGATTCCTTTTTGCTCGCCCTCGATTGCCAGGGCATCATCGAGGGTTGTGGGCGAGGGGTTTTCGAACATGAGCTTCGTGCCCGCCAGATCGCGCCAGCAATCACCGACGAGCGAAAGGACCAAGGGCTCGGTGCGTCCGAACAGCCAAATGATTCCGGTGGTGTGGCCTTCGACGGTGTTGTCGATCTGCCCCCGGACGACTGCTGCATCAATTCTCCATGCCATGTGTTGAAATTCCCGCATGCGGTCGGTGCGGCGTCAAGCCGACTTGCGCGCGCATCTGAAGTAGTCGTACTTTGCTCAAATTCGCAATTTGCCTTTTTCAATTCCCAATTTGCGTTTAGCGTATTAGCTCAACGCCGCGCTTCGCATATGCCTCGACTGACCATCACCGTGCCGGGAGGAGTCCCGCAACCTTATAGCCTTCAGCTCGACCATCCGCCGGTGGTGTTCGGGCGACTGGAGGATTGCGACATTCAAATTGATTCGGCTTCCATTTCTTCAAGACATGCGCAAATGACGCGCGTTCAGGGCGGCTTCGAATTGCGTGACCTTGATTCGACCAATGGCGTGAAGGTCAATGGTCAGCGCGTGCCCGTGGTGGTCTTGCGCGATGAATCCTCAATTGAGCTGGGCGACGTGGCATTCAACTTTGAGCTCGCACCGGAAGAGCGCGCGGCGCTCGACATGGAGGCCTCGGTCGCCTTGGGCGCGGAGGCTTTCGAAAACCAGGCTCTGCCGCAACAAGCGCCATCTGTTTTACCGCCTACCACATCGCCGAGCATGCCACCGGCATCAACGCCGATACCCGTGCCGAGCATTTCTTCGCAACGCCCCGTCGTGCCGCGCGCGCCCGTCACGGTTGTGGCCTCGGGAGGTGGCAATGGCGGAGGCAGCGGATTTTTATTGCTGGTTCTTGCCTTGGTAGGCTTCTGCGTTGGCATGGCTTTCCGCTACCATGAGGACACTGGGCGTTCTTGGATTGATGCGGTTCGTGACAAATACACCGCATCCCAGGGACCGGCCGCACCTCCACGCTGAATCTTCGTGCATTCATACGGGGTTTGGGGTTGAGTTGTCGCGGGCAACGATTAGCGTTTGCCCGTATGTTTCATGACAAATTCGCATGGGTGATGGCCGCGGTTTTTGCCGCAACGGTACAGCTTCGGGCGCAAGAGGGCGTCGTGGCTCAGGAGAGTGTGATGGTGATCGAGGCTTATTCCGGCAAGGTGCTCGTTGCTTCAAATGCAGCGGCCAAGCGCCCGATCGCTAGCCTTACAAAAATAGCGACAGGCATCGTCGCGGTCGATTGGGCCACCGCAACCGGCTCCGATATTTCGTCTTTGCGCATCAGGGTGCCGGGGACAGCCACTCTTGTCGGCGGGCCCAACCCCATGAACCTGCAACCAGGTGATCGCATCACCATGCGTGATGCGCTCTATGCGGCGTTGTTGGGTTCCGACAATCTTGCCGCGCTGACCCTTGCCGATCATGTCGGACGGGAGCTGCTTTCGCGTCGCGGAAAAAATGGCGATCCGGTCGGCGAGTTTGTGGGTGAAATGAATCGTCTGGCAAAGTCGCTGGGCATGACGCAAACCCGCTTTGCCAACCCTCACGGCCTCGAGCGCTCCGGCGCCAAGGCGTACTCCACCGCGGCGGATGTGGCCCGACTCTCGATCTACGCGATGCGCCGCAATGCCTTCACGTTCATCGCGCGGCAAAAGGAAAGGCAGATCGCCGTCCACGGCATCTCGGGCCCGCGCACTTATTCGATTCGCAACACCAACGAGCTCGCAGGTGAGACCGGCGTCCTCGGTCTCAAAACAGGCACCTCATCTGCCGCAGGATCCTGTGTATCGGTCTGCATGGAGCGCGACCCCTTGGTCCGCACCAAGCCGGATGGTTCGAAAGGCGCCACACCGCGTCGGCTCATCGTGGTTGTTCTGAACAACCCCGACCGCTTCTCTCGCGCGCGGTCGCTCATCCGCCAAGGTTGGGCAGTCTATGATCCATGGCTTGCAGCTGGTGCGCCGGTTGGTGACAAGCGACGCGAAATCATCAGCGTGCCGGATCCGAGTTGATTGGAGACCGCTGCATCCGCGCGTTGGCTCACTGTACAAATCCGCCTCAAAAAAGAACTTCATGAAAATCGGAATTCTCAACAGTGGCGGCGATTGCCCCGGGCTCAATGCGGTGATTCACGGCGTGGTTGGCGCGGCGCATCAACTCGGGTGGGAGGTGATCGGTTTTCGCGATGGTTTTGAAGGCTTGTTGCCGCCGGGTGACTACTGTGTGCTCCAACCACAGGACACGATCGATATCCTCAGGCTTGGTGGCACGATTTTGGGAAGTTCCAACAAGGGGCATTTTGCCGCAAAAGTTGGCAAGGGCGACATCGCCGAGGTGCCTGCGGAAATTGTCGCCAAGGCCAAACGCACGATCGACCAACTTGGCATCAACGCGTTGATCGTCGTCGGTGGCGACGGCTCGCTCACCACCGGCTTGCAGCTTTATCGTGAGGGGTGGCCGATCGTCGGGGTGCCCAAGACCATCGACAACGACCTCGGCGCGACCGCGATGACCTTTGGTTTCAATAGCGCGGTGGAAACAGTAGTCGACAGTCTCGACCGGCTGCACACGACGGCGGAAAGCCACAAGCGGGTGATGGTGCTTGAGGTCATGGGCCGTCACGCCGGCTGGATCGCGCTTTGGGGTGGCATTGCCGGCGGTGCGAATGTGATTTTATTGCCCGAGATCCCCTTTGATCTCAACAAGGTTGCTCAATTCATCAAGCAGCGCGACGCACAGGGATGCCACAGCACGCTGGTGGTGGTCGCCGAGGGCGCGAGCATGCCTGATGGCGAAATCGTCACGCTCGACGCAAATTGCGGCGGTGAGGTCCGCCTCGGTGGCATCGGCGAGCAAGTCGCCAACAGCCTTTCAAAACTCACCGGCAAGGAAACCCGCGCTTGCACGCTAGGTCACCTGCAACGCGGCGGCGCGCCTACTGCGCTTGACCGCATCCTCGGCGTGCGCTTCGGCGTGATGGCGGTGAAACTTGCCGAGCAAGGCCAGTTTGGCCGCATGGTGAGCTATCAGTCGTATCATGTTGGGTCGGTCTCGATCGAAGAGGCGGTGCACCAGCTTCGCCTGGTCGAGCCCGATGGCGAACTCGCTCAAGCAGCCCGCGCAATCGGCATCTGCTTCGGTGAGTGATGCGGTAAAAAGGGGGGCGAAACCTAAAATTTTTCGCAATCGATTGATTTTCAATTAATTAAAAAAAGTCGGTGCCTCGCACGAGATCTTCACGTGATCACTGCTCTGCCGGAGTCCACGGTTAAATCGCGATGGGCAAGGGTTTTTTCCATTTCCAGCCATGCGCCCAAAGGGCGATCCCCGAATTTCAATCGTGCAAAGCCGCTAAGCCGCGCTTCATTCTATTTAGCGTTAGCGGACTCTCGGCTTGAAAAGGCCTCTGCGGGAGTCTATCAACGCGCGCCCACGAAACCATCAGGGCAGCCCTTTCCATCATGAACGCCATCACTCGCTGCTTCGATACCTACTGGTCCTCCTCCATCGGGAAAAAAATCGTGGTCGCGGTGACGGGTATCTTGCTCTGCCTGTTTCTCGCTGGGCACCTCGCTGGCAACTTGCTGATCTACGCCGGCCGCGAAGCTTTCAATGAATACGCCGCGTTTCTTCATTCGATGCTGCACGGCGCAGGCATCTGGATCGCACGCATCGGGTTGCTGGTGGCAGTGACGCTGCATGTTGTCGGGACCATTGCACTAACGCGTCAGAATCGCGCCGCCCGCCAACCTTACGAATGCAAGGCGACCATCCAAGCCACCAAGTCATCGCGCCTGATGATCTGGTCGGGGCTCACGATTCTCGCCTTTGTGATTTTCCACCTGCTGCACTTCACCGTGCGTGTGGATTGCGAGCTCGCATCGCTCGGCAAGGACGATCCCTATGGCATGGTGATTGTGGGCTTCAAAAGCATTCTTGTTTCCGCTTTTTACATTCTCGCAATCACGCTCTTGTGCTCGCACTTGCATCACGGAGTGGCCTCGATCTTCCAGACGCTTGGTTTGCGAACTAAGAAAAACGATGGTGCCATCCGCCAATTTTCCGGCGCCTTCAGCCTCGTCATCTGGCTCGGTTTCATTTCGATCCCGATCTCGGTTCTACTCGGATTTTTGAAATTCTGAATGCCCATCACGGCGGTCAACTCCAACCACATTTCCCATGTCCATCATCCTCGACAGCAAGATCCCATCCGGCCCGCTTGAACAAAAGTGGTCCAAGCACAAGATGGACTCCAAGCTCATCAACCCGGCGAACAAGCGGAAGTTTTCCGTGATCGTTGTCGGCTCCGGCCTTGCCGGTGGAGCAGCCGCCGCGTCGCTCGCCGAGCTGGGCTATCAGGTGAAATGCTTCTGCTATCAGGACAGCCCGCGTCGCGCGCACTCGATCGCCGCACAGGGTGGCATCAACGCCGCGAAAAATTATCGCAACGACGGTGACTCGGTGCGCCGATTGTTTTACGACACCATCAAGGGCGGCGACTTCCGCTCGCGCGAGGCGAATGTCTATCGCCTTGCCGAAGTGTCGAACTCGATCATCGACCAGTGCGTCGCGCAGGGCGTGCCCTTTGCCCGCGAGTACGGCGGCCTTCTCGACAACCGCTCTTTCGGTGGCGCCCAAGTCTCGCGCACCTTTTACGCTCGCGGCCAAACGGGACAGCAACTGCTCATTGGATGCTATCAGGCTCTCGAAAAGGAGATCAAAAAAGGTGGCGTCAAAATGTACCCGCGCACCGAGATGCTCGATCTCGTGCTCGTTGGTGGTCATGCCAAAGGCATCGTCGTACGCGATCTCAAGACCGGCGAAATCGGCAGCCATGCTGCCGATGCGGTGATCCTTGCGACCGGCGGCTACGGCAATGTCTTTTTCCTTTCGACCAACGCGATGGGCTGCAATGTCACTGCTACATGGCGCGCCACCCGCCGCGGTGCCTTGTTTGCCAACCCTTGCTTCACGCAGATTCACCCGACCTGCATTCCGGTGAGTGGCGATTACCAATCGAAGCTCACGCTCATGTCCGAATCGCTGCGCAACGATGGCCGCATCTGGGTGCCGAAGTCGCCGGAGGTCGCCGCCAAACTTCGTGCGAAACAAATGAGCCCGAACGATGTCGCGGAAGGCGACCGCGATTATTTCCTCGAGCGCAAGTACCCCTCCTTCGGCAACCTCTCACCGCGCGACATTTCCTCGCGGGCCGCGAAGGAAGCCTGCGACGAAGGTCGCGGTGTTTCCTCGACCGGCCTCGGTGTTTACCTTGATTTCCGCGATGCGATCCAGCGCTTCGGCGAGCCGACGATCCGCGCGCGCTACGGCAACCTTTTCCAGATGTATGAAAAGATCGCCGGCGAAGATCCGTACTCATTGCCGATGATGATTTATCCGGCCGTCCACTACACGATGGGTGGGCTTTGGGTGGATTACAACTTGATGTCGAACATTCCTGGCCTGCATGTGCTGGGTGAAGCAAATTTCTCCGACCATGGTGCCAACCGCCTTGGTGCTTCAGCGCTGATGCAAGGCCTTGCTGATGGCTACTTCGTGATCCCCACGACCATCGCCAACTACCTAGTCGGCCAAAAGCCCGGCTCGGTAAACACCGATCTGCCGGAGTTCAAACAAACTGAAGCCGAGACTCGCGAGCGCATCAGCCGCATGCTTTCGATCCAAGGCAAGCGTACGGTCGATTCGTTCCACCGCGAACTCGGCAAGATCATGTGGGACGAGTGCGGCATGGCTCGCTCGCGCGCAGGTCTCGATGGCGCGATCAAGCGCATCGCCGAAATCCGCGAGGAATTCTGGACTCCCGGCCAAGGCGTGCTGATCCCCGGCTCGGGCGATTCGGTGAACATGGAGCTCGAAAAGGCCGGCCGTGTTGCCGACTTCCTCGAGTTTGGCGAAATGATGTGCTACGACGCGCGCGAGCGCGAAGAGTCCTGCGGCGGTCACTTCCGCGTTGAGCACCAATTCACTGAGGCTGACCCCGAAGTGCAATCGGGCAAGACTCAAGCCGGTGAGGCCAAGCGCCACGACGAAAGTTTCTCGCATGTCGCCGCATGGGAATTCAAAGGCGCGGGCAATGCGCCGGTGCTGCACAAGGAAGCTCTCGTTTACGAAAGCGTGCAGGCTTCGATCCGCAGCTACGCATAAGCCCCTCGCTGAAGCCCGAGCATGCCGCCACCGGCTGCATTCAAGGGCCTGAGCGACATGAACAAAATCGTCGCGGCTTGGGGCATTGATTCGGGCAAGCTCTTTGGTTGCTTTCGTGGATCCCTTACTCGCGGATCAGGCCCGACGCAGGTACTCAGGCATTTGCTCGCGCTGGTATGCGGGTGGTGGTGCCGCGCGCCCGAAAGAAAGCACCGCGCCCACGCCTGCCGCATGCGGGCCGCCCAAGCGTGCCTCAACCTCAAACTCAGGAAAGCGGTAGCGTGCCCTTCGCCGAAGCATCATTCTCAACACTCCTAGCAGCGCGATTGTGCCGACCGCAAAGCCCCCCGGCATCAGATAGGGCGCGACCATATCGATGAGAGGGCGAAATTTTTCGATGCCCTTTGCGGCGGGTTTTTTGGAAACGTGTTTCTCGGTCACCGGTGCGGCAGCGGCTTCGTTTTTTTCGCCGTTCATGATGCGCTCCATCCAGTAAATGCGAATCGACATCTGGATGAGAAACGCTTGGAGCTGGCCGGCCTTGTCGGACTTCTTGAGTGACTCCATCACTGCGTTCTCCATCACTCTGCCACGTTCCAACATCGAAACCTTTGCGGCAATCTGCTGCGTCACGCGCATCGTCGATGACTGCGGTTTTCCCAAAGGGTAAAAGATCACTACCGCCGGGCGACCGCCGCCGAAAACTTTGTCGACCCAGCCTTCGCCATGCCAATCCTTCGGAATCTCCTGATCCGCCTGATACAGATACACATAGAGATCGATCGCCGAATCTCCCGCATGGTAATTCAAAAAAGCCGTGCGCTCCTCGCGCTCACCCACACCCAACAAACTCTGTGGGTCGACCAAAAAAACTTCCGGTCGCTTGCCGACGTACGCGTCTTTGTGCGCCTCCAAGACATCGATGGGCGGATGAACTTGTTCTCGCGTGGGCATCTCGTCCGTGGGTTTGTTTTCACGCGGTTTCTGCGTCTTGGCTTTTGAAGCATGACCCTTGCCCGATCTATTTTCTAGCGCGGGCTTTGCTTCGTCGCGGCCATTGGCGATCGCTCCCACGGCCAAGGCCAGACAGATGACCCACAAGGCTTTCATGGCTGCACGGGCTGGGTCACGGGTTCTTCGTTTGCAGACAAATGCCCGTCGCGCATTCGCTTGAGGCCGTTGCCTTTTCCTGCGAGCGGCATCGTTTTACAGCGGAAATGCTCTGGGTCCCTC
>JAPOLH010000028.1 GCA_029977225.1 Verrucomicrobiaceae bacterium
TGGACGATTGCTTGGCGTAGCAATGTGGTGTCGTAGGAGCGCTTGCCGCTGGCACCGAGGAAGCCAGCCATCGCACCGAGGAACGTATCGCCCGCGCCTGTCGGATCTGCAACAATCTCAAGCGGCCATGCGCTTGCGCGGAAAATTTCTGGAGCCTCGCGGCCATTGGCAGAGAACAGCATCGCGCCAAACTCGCCGAGCTTCACCGCGACATGGCGCGGGCCTTTGTCGAGCAGCATTCGCCCCGCTTTGACGAGGTTGTGCGTGCCTGCGAGCTCGCGTGCTTCACCCTCGTTGAGCACGAAGAGATCGAGATGCGGCAAGACATCGTGCAAGCGCCCATTCGCAATGTTGATCCAGAGATCCATGGTGTCGGCAATCACGAAGGGTTTTTCCTCTGGCGATTTCCCCTGCTCCATCTGACCAAGCATTTCCAATTGGTTGTCCGGCGACATGTTGGCCAGCACCACGATGTCCGCGGCACGAATTTCCTCGGGGATACGAACCTGCCAGTTTTCCAAAACGTTGAGGCCGACGCGGTGGGTCGTGCGCTCGTTCATGTTGGTGTGATATTCCCCCGACCAGGTAAACGACTCGTGCGGCGACCTCTCGACGCCCTTGAGACATACCCCGCGGCCTTCGAGCATATCGAGATGCTGCTGCGGAAAGTCATGACCGATGATGCCGACCAGCGAAACTGGTTGCGTGAAAAATGATGCCGCCAGCGCTGCATAGGCTGCTGAGCCACCAAGCAAATGGGTCGCCTCCGCGTCGGGAGTTTTCACATGGTCGATGGCAATCGTGCCACCGATGACAATTTTAGGATTCGAATTCGACATGGTAGTGAAAGCTAAGAAAAGGCATCAGCCCGAGCTGACCGTGCGAGCATTCTAGATCATGCCGCCGACTCCAACCACAAATCGCGTGATTTCTGGAAATCAGCCCCCAGCGATGATTTCGCGGGCCTCCCTGGTGGCGGATTCGACATCCTCAGCAGTCAGGAGATCAGAAACGATCACCACACGCCTTGCGCCCGCAGCGATGACCTCTGGCAAATTCGCTCTTTTGATGCCGCCGATGCAGTAGGCAGGAATCCTGCTGCCGACATCGCTTTGCATCGCCGCGATGTCAGCAAGCCCAATGCCGGAGCGACCGAGTTTCGTGGGTGTGGGAAAGAGCGGTCCAAATCCGATGTAATCGAAACCTTCGTCGAGAGCCGCACGGGCCTGGGCGAGCGAGTGGGTCGAGCGGCCGATGATTTTTCCAGATCCGACCACTTCGCGCGCGGCAGCCAAAGGGCCATCGTCTTGGCCGATGTGCACGCCATCGGCATCTAGCTCGGCAGCAAGCTCAGGGTAATCGTTGATGATAAACGGCACTGCGGCCGCGCGGCAGATTGGAAGAATTTCTTTTGCCACATCGCGAATCTCACCGATGTCGTGACCCTTTGCGCGAAGCTGTAGCACATCGGCACCACCAGCGATGAGTTTTAATGCCGTTGCCACTCGATCGCTCTCCGCAACATAGCCGAGATCGAGAATCGCGTAGAGCCTCCAGTCGGCGGAGCGGTCACCGGTCATGAGTCAGCGGGCGAAATAATTCGCGCTCAAGCTTTGCGTTCCTCGAGGTAGCGCCCGACCCATCCGATGTCGTAATGGCCCTTGATGAAATCCGGGTGATTGATGATTTCCAGCTGGAATGGAATCGTCGTCTTGATGCCGCGGATGGTGAACTCACCGAGTGCGCGTCTCATGCGGGCGATAGCGATCTCGCGAGTGGAGGCGGTGACGATGAGCTTGGCGATCATCGAGTCATAGTGTGGTGGCACGGTGTAACCGGAGTAAACGTGCGTGTCGACCCGCACACCTTTGCCGCCTGGGGCGTACCACAACTCGATGGTGCCAGGGCTTGGCGTGAAATTGTTGTATGGATCCTCGGCATTGATGCGACACTCGATCGAGTGCCCCCGGGGATTGGCTTGCAGCACATGGTGCGAGAGCGACTCGCCTGCCGCCACCCGGATCTGCTCTTTGATCAGTTCGCAGCCCATCACCTCTTCGGTGACCGGGTGCTCAACCTGGATCCGCGTGTTCATTTCCATGAAGTAGAAATTCTCACCCTTTTCATCGACGAGATACTCGATGGTGCCGGCATTCTGATAGCCAATGTTGCGGACTAGATTCACTGATGCCTCACCCATGCGCTTGCGAAGCTCCGGTGTGAGCAGCGGCGAGGGGCATTCTTCAATGATCTTCTGGTTGCGGCGCTGCATCGAGCAGTCGCGCTCGCCAAGATGGATGAAGTGGCCATGCGAATCACAAATGATCTGAAATTCGACGTGGTGCGGGTTGAGCACGAGTTTTTCCAGGTAGCAGTCGCCATTGCCGAAACAAGCTACCGCCTCGTTGGAGGCTTGTTGAAAAAGGCCAATAAATTCCTCTTCATTGAAGCAGGGACGCATGCCACGACCACCGCCACCAGCCGTGGCTTTGATCATCACCGGAAACCCGATGCGCTTGGCTTCCACCAATGCGGCATCAGCATCCGACATGATGTCTGAGCCGGGAGTGACCGGCACGCCATTGGCCACCGCCGTCGCACGCGCAGTCGCTTTGTCACCCATCATGGAGATCACCTTGGCCGATGGCCCGATGAAGGTGATGCCGGCCGATTCGCAAATTTCGGCGAAGCGTGCATTTTCGGAAAGAAATCCGTAGCCCGGATGAATGGCATTGGCACCGGTAATCTCCGCCGCGGCGATGATGCGGTCCATTTTGAGGTAGGAATCCTTGCTCGAGGCGGATCCGATGCAGACCGCTTCATCAGCGAGCTGAACATGCATCGAGTCGACATCCGCTTCGGAATAGACCGCGATGGATTGAATATCGAGCTCGCGACAGGCGCGGATGATGCGAAGGGCGATTTCGCCGCGGTTGGCTACCAGGACGCGTTTGAACATGATGGAAATGGGATGAAATCAGTGAACAGCGTGCGATCGGTCACTTGATGCGGAAAAGCACATCACCGAACTGCACTGGCTTGCCATCTTGTGCGATGATGGCGGTGATTGTACCTGAGACCTCGGCCTTGATTTCATTCATCACCTTCATCGCCTCAATGATACAAACCGTCTGACCGACCGAAACGACCGAGCCAACTTCCACGAAGTTGGGGGCGTCCGGCGCAGGCTTTTGGTAAAAGGTGCCGACCATCGGTGAATTGATTTCGATGCCATCTGCCGCGGCAGGAGCCGGCGCAGGGGCTGCTCCAGCTGCCGGCAAGGCGGCAGGCGCGGGGGCAGCGTGGACAGGAAGCGCAGCAGGTGCCGGCAAGCTCGCAAGCAAACCGCGAAGTTCATCGACATCGGTGCCTTTCTTAAGCTTGAGCTGGAAGTCCTTCTTGGTCAGATCAAATTGAGTGAGACCATGCTCATTCATGAGTTCAACGATGCGGCGGATTTCTTGGAGGTCCACGGTAAGAAGGAGTTGGTGATGGGTGGGCGGAAGCGGCCGAATGCCACTTCCTTGCTGACGCCAAGCTATCGGCCAGAGCGAAATCGCGTCAAGCGGTAAGAGGAGGTTCGTCACATACTGGGGCAAATCACAGCCGTGCGAAGTAGCAGCACCGGGGCAATTCCCCTTGCCTCGTGGTTTTTCGCATGGGAGAAGACCCCCATGCCCGAGGCAAAGCGCAATACCCAGCTCGATGGCTGGCGTGCGCTGGCGGTGACCGGCGTAATGTGGCTCCACTGGGCGCCGCGCGAGTGGCGTGGCCCCTTCCCTTTTGAGATCGGCTTGTTTTTCTTCCTCACACTTACCGGATTCCTCATCACGCGAATTTTGTTGTGGGAAAGAACACGCGGCGAGGCCGAGGCTGGATCTTGGAAATGGCAAGCCTATCGGCGGTTTGCGAAACGGCGTATGATGCGGATTCTCTGGCCGTGTTACTCGGCGATGATTTTTGCAATGCTGCTTGGAGCGAGTGACATCCGCCATCACGCCTTCGCCTATTTTGCACACCTTTCAAATTTCCACATGGCCACGATGCCGAAATGGCCCGGTGGTTCCGCCCCATTTTGGACTTTGGCGATCCAAGTGCAGTTTTATCTCTTCTGGCCGCTGCTGGTGTTTTTTGTGCCGCGACGCCGACTAGCGCTACTGTTTCTTGCTTGTATCGTGATCGCGCCCCTCTCGCGGTTGATTTGCGAACATGGATTTCCGCGTATTTATCACGCCGAGGCGATCACCAGCTCGGCGTTGGATTATTTTGGTGTCGGCGCAATGCTCGCATGGGCGATGGATAGGGGCATGCCGATCGGCAGCAAATATCTCACACGCATCGCATGGATCGCACTTGCCGGATATGTCACACTCTATTGCCTCAATGAAATGGATCAACAGGTCACAGGGTTGCAGTACCTGCAACAGACTTTGATCGCTGTTGCATTTGCAGGGCTTATTTCATCCACGCTTGCTGGCGTGGGCGGCGGCATCGGGCGCTTCCTCGATCACCCGGCCGTTCAACATGTCGGCCGGCTAAGCTTTGGACTCTATCTTTTTCACTCCACCGCTCCTCTCCTGCTTGGTTGGATAGCCCCCCAACTATGGAATCCATTTTTCCAAGGCCCGTGGCTGTCATTCAGGCTCCTCGCATTCGCCCTCACCTCATGGGGCCTCGCATGGCTTTGCTGGAGGTATCTTGAAGGGGGAAAGCGTGCTTGAACACTGAATGCCCGATTCGGTTTTTAAAATTCGAGTGTGTTCACCTAAACGCGAATCATGCGGCTGATTTCCGCGCGCAGGGGTTTGCCAAGCGGGCTCAGTGGTAATGGATCGAGGACAACTGCCTCACGCAAGCGGCAGGGACCAATGGCACCCTCGGCATACTTTGCGAGAATGTGACGCATCAAGTCGCGATCGACGGCAGCATCGAAAACCGGCACCAGCGCGTGCTCACCGCGTGGATCGGGCACGGCAATGACCGCGACGCACTGTGGTGAGAGCTTGCCATTTGCAAGTGCAAGAAGTTCATGCTCGATCGATTGCGGATCGATGAGCTCACCGAGCACTTTCACCAAAGAATCGACGCGGCCGAGCGGCGTGATGCCTCGTGCATCGAGTTGCACGCGATCGCGAGTCTCATGCCAAAGCGAGACCCGCGCGTGATAGGTCCACCCCTCGTCATCGCTGATGAGCGTTCCGGAAAACAAAGCCGGGCCGGCAATGAGAAGTTGATCATCATCGCCAAGCTTCGTTTGCCAAATCGGCAGAACAGGAATCGGTGCCGATTCATAAGGCGCGTCGAGCGCGGCAAGCGATTGCGTGGCGATTTGTGATGCGGCCTCAGTCATGCCGTAGCTCGCGAGCACCGGCCAGCCGAGTGCTCTGGCGGTTCGGCCCGTGGCTTCGTCGAGTCGGCCACCACCAACTACGATGGCGCGAAGCCCCTGTGGCGCGCGATGTTGGCCAGCGACGAGATCATGCACTTGAGTGGGTACGAGCGAGGTGTGAGTGATTTGAAAATCGGCGAGCCATCGCGTGAATATTTCCGGCTGCCATCGCGGTGCGAAATGTTCAAAGCGGCAGCCTGCGGCAAACGCACGCGTGGCAACACCAAAGCCGCCCACATGATGCAGCGGCAACGCGAGCCCCCAGCAGGAGCTTGCCGTGACATCAAGGTGGGCATTCACCGCGTCCGCCGAAACACGCAGCGCATGTTTGCCCAACGCAATCCATTTTGGTGCGCCGCTGCTGCCCGATGTTTCGAAAAGCACATGCGCGCGGAGCTCGTTAAGATCCGGAATCACACCCATAAAACGACCCGCCGCACAAGGTGCAGAGTCGTCCCAAAAATCGCTATGCATCAATGAAGCCGGGTCCATGGCAGTGCATTCAAGAGGTCATCAAAACCCAACCCATTGCCTTCGGGCGCCGTGAAATCGGGTGACCATGAGCCAAGGCATTCGGTGAAGGCATCGGGCTCAAAGAGGTGATGTGTTTGCAATCCGCAAAGCCCGGGCAAGCCAGGAAATTGCAGACCAAGCCGAGCTGCTTCCCACGCCGCAAATGCTTGCCCAAGCGGATGATCCATGTAGCTCGTGAGTACGACTTTCTGGCGATGGGCAATCGCTGCTTCGGCGAGGAGAAATGGTTCATCGATCGCGGGCTTGATTACCATCACCTGTGCTGCCGAACTTTGTGTCGATGCTTCGCGATCCACTGCCAGCGGCATACGCACCTTCTGATGCAAAGCGCGCCATGACGCATCAGAGTACGGACATGGGTCTTCGATAAAATCGATCGCCGACCGCGTCTTCTCACCAAGTCCTGCAAGAAATTCCACCGCCGCATCCGGCGCCAGCGATTCATTGAAGTCCAAGCGCCAACGCAGCGATGGAAATTCGCCGCTCATTTCATCGAGAAACTTCATCTCCGCCTGCGGATCGCGGCCACACTTGATTTTTATCGTGGAAAATCCCGCTTCCATCGCGCGGCCGAGTTCGGCGGCATTCATTGCCACCAGCGTGGCGTGGCTTTGCGGCACTTCCATTTCCTCAAACAACGAATGCTCAAACTGCCGCCCTGCACGATCGTAATCGGCACAGCGGATGGCGCGACGCACGATCGACCAACGCCGTACGCCAGCGAGATCAGCAAGACATTTCTCCAAGGACGGATCCCCAAGCTCCGGCCACGGGTGAATGCAGCCGTAGCCGTCATCAATGCGAATCAACACCCCATCAAAACTCGTGCGCGCGGACACGGCATTGAGAAACTTCCGCGCCTTGAGGCGGTAGCGCGAAATATATATCGGCGGATCGTTGGGCTGCATGATGCGAAATCAAAGGGTGGCGGCAAAATGAAACAGCGCCGCGAAGAGGATCAGTTGCAAACCCGCAAGCGCGAGCAGGCGATTGAATCCCGGGCCCGGCGGCATGGTCAGCACCCCCCAGATGATGCGCGCGCCCAACAGTAAAACCGGCAGACTGGCAAACATCAGCATTGGTTTTTCAAAGGTAATCCATGCGAGACCCGCAAAGGCCGCGATCTTGATTTCGAGCCAGATCATTGCTGCGGCAAATTTTGGACCAAAGCGCACCGAGAGCGTACGCTTGCCGGTGCTCGCGTCTTCCTCACGGTCACGGAAGTTGTTGATCGAAATCAAAACGGCTGAGAGCAAACCGATTTGCAAGCCCAGCAACCACGATTCGCGCGGCCATGCGCCGGTCTGGATGAACACGGTGCCGGCCACGGCGACGAATCCGAAAAACAAAATCACGAACAACTCACCAAGTCCACGATAAGCAAGTGGCACAGGCCCACCCGTGTAACCGTACGCGAGAAACAGCGATGGAATCCCGATGACAAGAATCGGCCAGCCGCGTTCCTGATAAAGTTGATGACCGCAAAGTACTGCGAGGATCAAAAAACCAATCGCGATGCCCATCACCGTTTGCGGCTTCAACATGCCCGATGCGGTGACCCGACGCGGACCAAGCCGACGCTCCGTGTCAGCGCCTTTTTTTGCATCAATCGCATCGTTGATAAAATTGGTTGCGATCTGGATGCACAGCGATCCCGCGAGTGTGAGCCATGCGAGCGTGAGATCAAAATGACCGCTGAGTTTCCACGCCAAGACGCATCCAGCCCACACCGGAACGATCGCAGCAGGCAAAGTTTTTGGCCGCGCGGCAAGCAGGCATGGCATGAGAAACCGGGTCACGCGCCAGATCATGCCGCAATCGGCGGCGGATGCGAATCCATTTCCGCAAACAATGGTGGGGACTTTACGGAAACCCTAAAACGATGACCTCAGCCCGAGCGCGAAAAGAAATTGCTCCCAATCCGAGCGACCCGAGTTGAAGGCATAGCGTGCACTGGTATCGAGCGCCAATCGCTCGGTGAACAATGGCCGGGACCACGTAAGAACAAACGCGAGGTTTTGCTCATCGCTACGAAGGTCAGCACCGCGGCCGACATTGACAAATTCCGAGTAGCGATACTCCAGCCCACCGCCGATCGAACCCTGCTCTAATGAACGCTGCAGCGTGGTCGATACCACAAGGTCGTCGACCAACTGATTGACGCTTGAGGAGGTGGGCACCAAGGCGTGCCGTATGGAATTGACCCACAACCAGCGCTCTGCAAAATTGTAGGTTCCTTTAAAAAATCCTGTCACTCCCAAGCGGTCCTGATCTCCATCTTTCTGTGCGTATTCTGGGCCGATCGATGCAGAGAGGTTGATGCGACTGCTTACATTATGACGCACTTCCATAAGCAGCGCCCACGCATCGATATCAGGCACGCCATCTCCCGATATGTGCGAGTAGCGGACGGATGAACCAAAGGCCGTGCGTGGAGTCGCTTCCCACAAGCCGCCGAGAAAAACGCTATCCACCTCCGCACCTTGAAAGTCATCTTGGGAATAATCCGAGATCGCCGTTGACGCGCCGAGGAAGCCGATTGTGCGCGATGCCAGCCGGCGCTCCAGTCGCATGCCACCTGTGAACAACGAACCATTCACAAAATCGCCACTCAGACGATCGGTTCCCGAAAGCTCGTTGTAGCGGCTGTAAAGCGTCAGCTCCGTCCTCGATCCGCGGATCGTCCACATCACTTCACCCACATGATCCACGTCATTGTACTCGGAGTTCTCGTTGTAAGCGCGAAATGAGGGTCCGTAGCTCACTTTGAAAGATGAGGGAGCACCGCCTTCAGGATCCGAGATGTATTCGATCAATGGCGTGGCGTAGAACGAGGTCTCGTTTTCGCCGTTGGTTTCATCGAGGAAGAAATTCGAGTCGTAAATCGAACCAACTTGCAGCGCGAGATTCATGCCGCCTTTGATGTTCAAATCCGTCGGCACCATCTGTTCCAACATGCCGCCACCGGTCGACCATGGCGTCGGATCTGCAATCCGAGTCGAAATTTCCGCAGCTTGCACACTGCTCTGAGCCATCGCGGCTATCGTCAAAATCGGCAGGCACAAATGTTTCAAATTCATCGGATGTCAGGAGGGATCGTGGGTAGATCATCGAATGCCTCCCCACATCCGTCCAATCCGTGAACGCGTAGATTGAATGGGGAATTCATGGGGTGAAAAAAAATCATTTATTCCACCAGCGCAGGAAGCCGCCCGGCGCATACATCAAGGAAAAAATGGACGCCGATTAGGTTGTATGCTAAGAACATCACCATAATGACAACTCAGTATCTTACCGATGAAAAAGGCGAGAAGGTGGCCGTGGTAATCCCAATTGCCGACTATGAGGGCCTCATGGAGGATGTTACCGACTTGGCTTGCGTCGCAGAAAGGCGTGATGAGGATCGGATCTCCTTAGAGGATGTTAAAAAGCAATTGGTTGCCGATGGACTCCTTGCAAATTGAATTTGCGAGGTCTGCGACTAAGGACCTGCGTGGCATCGACCGTCAATGGTTACCCAAGATCATTTCCGCAATTGAATCATTGTCCGAAAACCCTCGGCCAAGCGGATGCAAAAAGCTTGTAGGATCAGAACACACCTACCGAATCCGGATTGGTGATTATCGGGTGATTTACGATATTCAGGATCACAAGTTGGTGGTTTATGTGGTGCGAATACGCCACCGGCGTGATGTTTACCGCTAAACTCACGCCGCCTATACCATCGCTGAGGCTGATTTTTCGGGTGGGTTTTGCTCTGCCCCACCGCCCAGATTGCCATCGCTGCAGCCTTGCCTAGGCATGCGGAGGGCGATAAAACGCATGTGATGTTTGACGCGCCGCCCAAGCCCCAGAGGAACCCGTCTTTTTCGCGAACCCTGCTGCGCATTCTGCTGATCAGTGCCGGCTCGGTGGCGATCCTTCTGCCCGCCTGGTTGCCAAACCGCCCTTCCGCTCCACTTGAACGCGGCACGGTCGAGTTGCTTCAAGCCTTTCTGCTAGCGGCATCGGCGGTCATGATGTTCGGTGCCTCACCGCATGCCGGCGTCTATCGCCCGGTGTGCCGCGTATTGGGCCTTGGGCTGATGGCTGCTTTCGCGGGTGAAATCGAAGACTTCGTTTCCGGGATGCTCCACTTGCGTTTTCCTGAAGCATGGATCGCAGGTGCGTTTGCCTTGGCTGCAATCTTCACGGCATTCAGACACAGACGCGTGGTGGCCCACTTCATCGCAACACTTGGTCAGCACGCCGGCGCGGGGCTCATCGCTGCGGCTCTCTTGATCATCTATGTGTTCAACCGCGTGATGGGCAGCTCGGCGTTTTGGAAGGCATCGCTCGGCGAGGCCTATTCGCCAAACATTCCGCGGATTTGCAAAGGGTACCTCGAGCTGCTTGCGTGTTATCTCATCTTCATCGGTGCGCTCGGGCTTTCGCTCACGCTTGCCCGCCGCAGGCAGTCCTGATTTCCCGCGACCATGTTTCACATCGTTTTGGTCAAACCGGAAATCCCGCACAACGCGGGCGCTGCTGGCAGGCTCGCCCTGGCCACGGGATCGACGCTGCATTTGGTCAAGCCGCTTGGCTTTTCACTCGAGGACAAACATGTGCGGCGCACCGGTCTCGACTACTGGCGCGAAGTCGACCTGCGCGTATGGGAGTCGTTCGATGAATTGAAAAAATCCGCCGATGGCGATGCCGGCTTCTGGCTATTGAGCACGAAAGCCAGCGCGAATCCATGGCAAGCAAAGTTCAGGCCCGGCGACTATCTGGTCTTCGGCAGGGAAACGCGCGGCTTACCCGCCGAGTGGGTTGCCGATGTCGGAGATCGCGCGCTGCGCATCCCGATGTCGCCGGGCGGGACTCGCAGCCTCAATCTTTCGACCGCAGTCGCAATCATCCTCTACGAAGCCGTGCGCCAGCAGAAGCCCGATTGGTGATGGAGCCATTCAAGGAACACTTTTCATTCGCAAATGCCCGCAAGATCGCGGCGGAAATCCATCGTGTGTATCCGGGCTTCGACATGAAAACCTTCACGCGCGGACTTGAGAAAAAACTGGCTCCACTCGAGTTGAAGCAGCGCATGCAGGCGGTGGCCGATCATCTTGAAGCGGCATTGCCACTCGAAACCCCGGCGCTTTTCGCGGTGATGGTCAAAGCACTTGCAGGAGAGGACAAACGCGGCCTGCGAGGCTTTTCCGTATGGCCGCTTACTGAGATCGTCGCGCGCCGCGGGCTTGGGCATTTTGCCGAATCCATGGATGCCTTAGCGCAAATGACCCAGCGCTTCACTGCCGAATTCGCCATCCGCCCATTCATTCGGCATCACCGCGAAAAAACCATGCGGCAACTTCACCGCTGGTGCGATCACCCCAACGAACATGTGCGCCGCCTCGTGTCCGAGGGCAGCCGGCCATTTTTGCCATGGGGCGGCAATCTTTACGAACTACTAGATTCACCGTACCAAACATTGGATCTTTTGGAAAAACTCCACCGCGACCCGAGCGATTATGTGCGGCTCTCGGTCGCCAACCACCTCAACGATTTCAGCAAGGGAAATGCCAAATTGGTCATCGACACCCTCGCCCGCTGGCGCAAATCAGCACCGCATGATCCGCATCTGGATAAACTTTCGCGCCACGCCTGCCGCACGCTACTCAAGAACGGCCATCCCGCTGCGCTCAAATTACACGGCTACGGCTCGGCCGATTCGCTCGAAATCGAATCATTCAATCTGCAAGGAAGTCCCATCCGAATCGGCGAAAAAATCGGCTATCGAATCGTGATCCGCAACCACTCGCATCAATCGCTGCGCTTGATGTTCGACTACGCCATCCACCACCGCAAAGCCAACGGTACCCTCACGCCCAAAGTCTTCAAAGGCCGCGTGAAAGATCTCGCCGCAGGCGAAAGCTGGGAAATCCATGGCGCCCATTCATTCCGACAGGTCACCACCCGCGTCTATCACGCCGGCAAGCATCAATTCGAGCCCCGACTTAATGGCAGGGTTTTTCCCGCGATAGAATTTGAGCTGAAACTTTGATGCTCGACCATGTCGAAGCAGCGATTGGAACATGCATGATCGAAACCGTGAGGTAGCGCACTACGACGCAATCACCAAACGCCCAGCTCCGTGAGCTGGCGGGTGGCAGCTTCGGCCCAACCGCGGTTGGCGGCTGGGGATGCAGGTGATGGATGAAGCACTCTGCCGACTGTCGCCTTGCTGCCGCAGGCCGCGGCAGCGCGCGTGAGGCGATCCTGGGCAAATCCGCCAACCCCGATCAAGTACGATGGATTTAGTAATTCGATCACCTCAACGAGGTGCTTGAGGCATGCCTGTTCGACCGGCTGCATTTCGCTGGCGGGTAGTTTGTCCGGCGTGAGGTTGGCACCGGTCTCGCTCATCCACACCAGCGGGCAGTAGTTCATCACAAAATGGTCTTTAAAAAATGAATCCGCCTTGTCGAATCGCTCAGCAAAAAGCCCCCACAATCGACGCCCACTCACTTCCGAGCGCTTGCAGGCGAAGCCTTCGATCGGACGCTTGGGATGCTTTTTTTGTGGTTTTTCCACATCCTCACAAATGCCAAGCCAGTTGCGCACGGCATCTACTTCGCCAAATGGCACGCCGGTCTGCGCCATGCCAAAGGGCCCAGGATTCATACCCAGAAACAGCACACGTTTTTTGCCGGATCCATAACGGGAAAGATACGATTCATGCGGCTTCCATGCGTACTCCAGCGGGTTGTACACGCAGGCAACCGGATCAGCAAATGTGAGGCCGGCGAGATCACTCAGCAACCGCTGGGTCGATGCGATCAACTTGCTCATGCGGATCAGGCTCGGGTTTTCCATGCGAGCGCCAGCAGCGTCAGCGCCAGCGGTAAGTAGAGCAGCGTCGAGAAAAACAAGCGCCGCGCGGAACTGCGCTGGCCGTCATTTGCGAAGCCGAAGGCGAGTGCCGCCATGATCAATGCCATCAACGGGCCACCGACTGTCCATAGGATGTTGGCGAATCCGACGAAAGCAGGGATGACCGAAAATGCAGCAAGCGCGATCGCAAACATCGCGGAAAGCAGTCCGCTTTTTTTGCCGGTGAGATCGCCATTCGACCACATTTTGTATCCGGCCGCTTCGTACTCCGCGCGATGAAGCCAATTGATCGCGATGAAGTGCGGCAGTTGCCAAAGGAACAGCACGCCAAAAAGAAACCACGCTTCCCAGCCGAGGCCGCGGCCAGCACCGACCCAACCAATCAGCGGCGGAATCGCACCGGGAATCGCGCCCACCAGCGTATTCGACGAATGGATGCGCTTAAGCGGCGTGTAAACAAAGACATAAATCGCAATGGTTGCTGCGGTGAAATAAGCGGCAAGGTGACCGACCTTGACCGCGAGGTGGATGATGCCGATCGCCGACAGGATCCATCCGACGCCGAAGGCCGCCAAGGGATCCATGCGGCGCGCGGGCAGCGGGCGGTCGGCGGTGCGCTTCATGCGCGCGTCGAGATCAACCTCCATCAGTTGGTTGAAAGCAGCGGAGCCGAACGCAGCAGCAGCCGTTCCGAGAAGTGTGTGCAGCAGCTTCATCCAATCGAATGACATCCCGCGCGAGGCGAGGATGAACCCGAAGAAAGTCGTGATGAGAACGAAAATGTTGAGCCGTACTTTCATCAGTACGACGAGATCACGGCGGAAGTTGTGCGGCTTCGAGCCTGAGCTTTCGGCCTCGGCATGATCGCCCGTTTGATTGGCTGCATCCATGTTCACGCCCGATGATGCCCATGCCCGCCGCTTTTCCAATACTTTCCCGAGGGGGCCACGCGATGTCCGACAGATCGGCAAAATCGGATTGCCGCCGACCGCAGGAGCACGCTCAATAAAACATGATCTCCCCCCGTCGCGCTCTGGAATTTTTGCTGATCGCAGGCATTTGTCATGCTGGGGATGAAATGCGTACATGGACGGACGTGCAGGGGCGTAAAATCGAGGCACGCATGAGCGGGCTTGATGGTGATCAGGTTTTGCTCGAGCTCAGAGACGGCCGCAGGCTCCCCTACCCGCTCGCAAAACTTTCCACCGAGGACGCGGATTACGCGCGGAGCATCAAAGCTACATCATCGACCGATGTAGCAGCGCAAGGCCTCAACTTCGATGCAGAGAGGCCCGATCGCATCAAGATTGCCGAGGACCCGGAGATTGCGATCATCAGTGAGGATGCAGAGCAGAAAAAATTCATCTATGAGAGTGCCAACTACCGGTATCACTGCGATGTGCGGCTCTCAAAGTCAGTCGTGCGCGGCTTTGCGCTGATGTTTGAAGCAACGCATTTATTTTGCCGCAGTTTGCCACTTGCCTTGGATGGCGGCGACAAAACCGATGGCAAGCTCGAGATCCGGCTTTTTGAATTGTACGAAGACTACGTCGCGGCTGGAGGCATGCAGGGATCGGCGGGTGTGTTCATTGGCGGACGCGCTTTGGTGCTGGTGCCGCTCGACAGCCTCGGCGTGCGCAAAGTGGGCAGCGGCTACATGCTTGATCGCGACAAGAGCAGCAAAACGCTACCACACGAACTCACCCATCAGCTCACGCCTCACCCTTATTTTGCCGAAGGCTCGATGGGCTGGTTCACCGAAGGCCTCGCCGAGTATGTCGCCGTGACGCCGTATCGCTCCGGTGCTTTCAGCGTGCGTGGCAACCACAAGGACATCATCGATTACACCACCGCTTACGGATCAAAAAACACCGGCGGCCGTGCGCTCGGGGAAAACATCCACATCGCCAACCTCAAAGAGTTCATGCTGCAGGATTATGGCAACTTCATGCGGGATCCGCAGATCAATTATGGATGCAGTTTGCTCATCACCCACTACTTTCTGCAGATGGATGGAGGCGGCGATGCCAAACGCATGAAGTCGTTTCTCAAAGCCCTGCGCGAGGGCAAAACCGGTGAGGATGCGCTCGCCGTGCTGCTCGATGGAAGAAGCTACGAACAGCTCAGCGAAGAAATCAACAAGGCTTGGGGGCGTCGCGGCATCAACCTCACCTTCGGCGCGAAGTAGCTGACCGCTCAAAGGCCTTTGAAGCCGCGGTATTCCTCATAGGTGCCAACCGGTACCGAGACCGAGCGCCACTCGCGATTGAGCTTGCGGTGGCGATTGATGAAATCGGTGGGATCGGCCCAGTTGACCATGTCCGCAGGCACGCTGTTGCGCACGACACCGATGTTGATGTTGTGCCGCATTTCAAAATGCAGGTGCGCGGGATACATGCCGTAATTGGTGCCAATCGTGCCGATTTGCTGACCGCGTTTCACCATTTGACCAACCTTGACCAGCATCGTATCGAGATGGGCATTGAGGGTATCGATGAATTTCACCTGTCCACTTTCTTTGTCGCGATAGGCGTGACGCGTGAGCACCAGCTTGCCCCACCCGGTGCGCACATCGTGGGCAAAAGTCACAACACCATCAGCAATCGCATAAACGGGATCTCCAAGGTCGCTGTCACCGCCATCACGGCCATTCCAGTCCTCACCAAAATGTTGCGGCGAGCGCAAACGCAGGCCGCGTGATTTGTAATAGCCATCGGCGTTGGGTTTTCCGACCGGAAAATCAAACCCATCAGCGAGGTTCATCTTCACCGTTTGCGCGTCCACCATGGGGGCAAGGCAGAACAGGGTCACCATGAGGCAACATGCATTCAACGCACGAATCATCAGGGCAAGTCCAACGCCACCGGCGGAGCTCGGCAAGGGAAAATGCAGCAGCGCTTGTTTCGTTAGTGCAAACCCTTGAGAGATTCAAGGATTGCAGCGCGCATTGGCGGGCTACTCAGGTTGCCAAGATGTCCGCCATTCGGAAACATCGTGAGTTTTTTTCCAGGAAATGTCGATTGGAGCCACGCCATGTCGTCAGGACCGAGCAGAAAATCATTGCGATTCGAAAGCACTCGCACTTTCGAGTTTGAGCGCAGCTCTGATGACTTGTTGCGCAGATCAGCTTCGTGCAGGATTTCTGACGCACTGATGCCTCGGGTTGCGTAGTACGGCACGACGAGCTTATGGAAATAAGCGCTGTAGGACCAGTGGCTGATCTCATCGTAGGCGCTGTTGCGGCTCCATGACGAAAGCGGCGCTTGGATCTGGCCGAGATTGTGGCGCGACTGGCTGCTGAAGATCGCGTCGCGCAGGATGAAACGGAAGTTGAGGCCGATGAGGTATTTCGATTCGCTGCCACCAAAGGTAATGGGCGGAGTCTGCGCACGCGGGCCGGGCGAGAGCATCATGAGCGCCTTTGCGGTGGTTTGATTGATGCGTTCACGGCGATCCTCTTGTGGCCATTGAAGCGGTGCTTTGTAAAAGGCATCGAGGAATCCGGCTCCGATCTTAAGATCGACCGGACTGTTGATCGCCACGTAGCGGTCGGCGACGAGCAGATCCTTGTTTTGAGATTTCTCACGCGCGGCGATTTGCAATGCCTGGAAGCCACCCATCGAGAGTCCGACGATTGCGCGTTTGCCGATGCGACCCGTGTGGCGCTTTTCCAAATCCTTATCGATCGCACTGATGGCGACGAGCAGATCCTTGCTGTCGACTGGCGCGTAGGCCGGCAGCGCAGCGGTCGATGCGTTGCTCATGAATTCCGGGTGAAATACGCTGCTGGTCGTAACCACCGAAAATCCATTCGCGTAAAGGTGCTCGGCCACCGCGAGTGCCGTGAGAGCAAGACGATGCGACCCAAGGCCCGGCATCACAAAGACGAGCGGCGCAGCGTCGCGTTGCATCCAGCAGTTGAACTTGAGCGATTTGTTGGTCGATGCGATGCGTACGCTCATCACCCGACCTTTGAAAGGAAACGACGATGACTCACAACGGATCGCAGCGACGCCGAGAGTTTCAAGCGTCGCTTGATCGGCCGCTTCGTAATGACGGTGGTTGGCGATGTTCGCATTCGCGATGCCGGAAAGCGCGGCCTTCGCCAGCACGTAGGAATCGGCCTCGGCACTTAGCAAACGCGCGGCATCGTCGGCCGATTCACTCAAGCGGTTAAAGGTACAAAAGCCAGAGACACCGCGCACCGCTGTGATGTAAGTCGTCGGCTCGGTAGCCTTGTCGGCGATGAGTCCAATGGTTTCAGCATCGCTGCTTGGCCCAAGAAATGGCAGCACGACAAAGTTTTCCGGCTTCCAACCCCATTGATTGAAAGTTTGAGCAAAGTCCGCTTCGGATCGCCCGATGTTCCAGCGGCTGGCGACATCAAACAGACCGCCAACGCCGGCCGTCGTGTTGCAAAGAAAACGCAACGACTCATCGCCAGCACCGACCCAGCGACCTTGTAGCGCATGGTTCAGCAAGCGGCCGGGATAAGTGATGTTGCGCGAAAAATTCCGCACCGACTTGCGCGCCGGCGCAGGAACCAAAGCGCGGTACCCGGCGGAAAGCGGGTGCAATACCCCGTGCATGAGCCCGCGGTTGAACTCCCAGATGCCACGGTTGAAGGGCTCGATCGGATCCGATAGCGAACCGGGCATCAACTCATCCCGCGGAACCTGCGCGTAATTTGTCGATGGCGCAGTGCAAGATGAAAACATTGCAAAAGCCAAGGCCCCGCATGCCAGAGGCGAGCGGCGGGCCTTGAATTTGATTTGCGAATTTTTCATCGGAAAATGATCGTGCTTCATGCGGTCACCAGCTTCACCAGCAGGTCATCGCTGTCGACTTGATCACCCTTCAGCACGAGGATTTCTCCTACCGTACCATCGGCAGAAGCGCTGACTGTGGTGAGCATCTTCATCGCCTCGAGAACAACGAGCTTATCGCCAGCCTTCACTTCCTGCCCGGTCGAGACGGCGACCTCGGTGACCATGCCCGGCATCGGCGCGCAGACCTGGGCGGGGTTGCCTGGCTCGCCCTTGACGCGGGACGCCTTCGACACCGACTTGAGCGAGTTGTCGAGCACCACCGATTCGCGCGGCATGCCGTTGAGCTCGTAGAAAAGCGCGCGGCGCCCTGCGGAATCCGCCTCCCCGATCGAGATGAGCTTGATGATGAGGATCTTGCCGGGATCGATCTCGACCTCAATTTCCTCGCCGATCTGCAACCCGTAAAAGAACGCACTGGTCGGCAAACTACTAAGATCGTCGTACTTCGCACGAAACGCGTTGAAGTCGGCAAACACCTGCGGGTACATCAGGTGCGAGTAGAGATCGTCCTCGCTGGCCGGGTGCCCGAGTTTTTTCGAGAGCGTTGCGCGGGTTTCGAAGAGGTCAACCGGCTCGGCAAGCTCGCCGGGGCGCTTGGTGGTGGCCTTTTTGTTGCCGAGCACGACCTTCTGGACATCGGCTGGCCAGCCGCCGTCGGGTTGACCGAGGCCGCCGGAAAGCATGTCGATCACCGACTCCGGGAAGTCGATCGAGCCGGCCTTAAGCTTTGGCACATCGGCCGCGCGAATGCCGCGGGTGACGAGGAACATGCACATATCGCCGACGACTTTCGATGAAGGTGTGACCTTGACGATGTCGCCGAAGAGTTGGTTGACCTCGGCGTAGGTGCGGGCGATTTCGCGCCAGCGGTGGCCGAGGCCCATCGCGTTCGCTTGCTCGCGAAGGTTCGTGTACTGGCCGCCGGGCATTTCGTGTTCGTAGACCTCGGCGGTGCCGGCGCGCGGTGCCGAATCGAAGGGCTTGTAAAAGCCGAGCACTTCTTCCCAGTAATCGGAGAATTCGTTGAGCGAATCAAAGTCCAGCCCCGGATCGCGTTCGGTTTTTGCGAGCGCGGCCGATACCGAGTTGAGGTTTGGCTGCGAGGTTGAGCCCGACATCGATGCGATGGCGAGGTCGACGATGTCGACTCCAGCGTCGGATGCAGAAAGCACCGATGCGGCGTTGAGGCCGGAGGTGTCGTGCGTGTGGAAATGAATCGGAATGCCGATTTCCTGTTTGAGCGCAGCGACAAGTTTTTCTGCGGCCATCGGTTTGCAAAGGCCGGCCATGTCCTTGATGGCGAGGATGTGCGCACCCATGCGCTCAACCTCCTTGGCCTTGGCGATGTAATACTTGAGCGAATACTTGTCGCGCTTCTCGTCGTTGATGTCGCCGGTGTAGCAAATCGCGGCTTCGCACAGAACCTTGCCGTGTTCGCGCGCGGCCTCCATCGCGACCTGCATGTTGGGCAGGTAATTGAGCGAGTCAAAGATGCGGAAGATGTCCATGCCCGAATCCGCCGCATGCTTAACGAAGCCGGCGACGACATTGTCCGGGTAATTGGAATAGCCGACCGCGTTGGATCCGCGGAAGAGCATCTGGAAACAGATGTTCGGGATTTTTTCGCGCAAGCGACGCAGGCGTTCCCATGGGCACTCGCTGAGGAAACGCATGGCCGTGTCGAAGGTTGCGCCGCCCCACATCTCCAGTGAGAAAAGTTGTGGCACGCGATGGGCAATCGCCTCGGCGACGCGCAGCATGTCGTAGGACCGCATGCGGGTGGCGATGAGCGATTGGTGCGCGTCGCGCAGCGTCGTATCGGTGATGAGCAAGCGTTTCTCGGCAAGGATCCACTGCGCAAATTTCTCGGGGCCAAGCTCGAGAAGCAAATCGCGGCTGCCTTTTGGCACCACCGCGTGATGCTCGATCACTAGCGAGTCGGGCACATTCGCCTTGGGCAGTGCTGCGGCGGGCTTCCAACCCTTGGCGGTGGCATTGCCGTTGATGGTGATGTCGGAAAGGTACGACAGTGTGCGTGTCGCGCGGTCGCGACGCGGGCGGAAACGGAACAGCTCGGTCTTGGTGTCGATGAGCTTGGTGTGGGCCTGACCGCTGCGGAAGGTTTCATCCGCAATGACATTTTCCAAAAACGGAATGTTGGTCTTCACGCCGCGGATGCGGAACTCGCGCAGCGCGCGGTCCATGCGCTGGCACGCCATCGGGAAATCGCGGCCCATCGCAGTGACCTTTACCAGCATCGAGTCGTAGAATGGCGTGACCACCGAACCGGCATCGCCCGAAGCGGCATCGAGGCGGATGCCAAAACCGGCGGCCGAGCGGTAGTTGAGAATGCGGCCGTAGTCGGGCGCGAAATTTTTTCCGGATCCTCGGTGGTGACGCGGCATTGGATCGCAAAGCCATTGCACGGGATCTCGTCTTGCGGCGGAATGGCCACCTCCGGGCCGAAAAGCGACTCCCCGCCGGCGATGAGGATTTGCGAACGAACAAGGTCGATGCCGGTGACGCATTCGGTGACGGTGTGCTCGACCTGGATGCGCGGGTTCATCTCGATGAAGAACCAGTCGTTCTTGTCCATGTCGTAGAGGAACTCGACGGTGCCCGCGTTGTTGTAGCCGATGCCTTTGGCGAGATTCACCGCAGCGTCGCAAAGCTCCTTGCGCACCTTCGGATCGAGATTCATCGCGGGCGCGACCTCGACGACTTTTTGATAACGGCGCTGCACCGAACAATCGCGCTCGTACAGGTGCACGACATTGCCGTGCCTGTCTCCGAGGATCTGGACCTCGATGTGTTTGGCACGGGAAATGTAGCGCTCGAGGAAAACTGCCGGATTGCCAAACGCGTTGAGCGCTTCGTTTTGTGCCTCACTCAAAAGCGCGGGCAAAAGCGAGGGTTTTTCCACCACCCGCATGCCACGGCCACCACCGCCGAAGGCCGCTTTGATGATCAACGGAAAACCAATTTCGTGCGCAGCCTTGAGCGCCTCGTCGGGATCGGTGATCGGCTCCTCGGTGCCGGGCAGCGTTGGCACCTTGTAGCGATGCGCCAGCGTCCGCGCCGCGGTCTTATCACCCATGTTTTCCAGCAACTCCGGCGATGGTCCGATGAAAGTGATGCCCTCACGCGCACAGGCCCTCGCAAACTGCGCGTTTTCCGAAAGGAATCCGTAGCCCGGGTGAATCATCGTTACCCCCTTCTGCTTGGCGAGCGCGACGATGCCCTCGACATCAAGGTAAGCGCCTACAGGACCCTTCGACGAGTCGAGCTGGTACGCCTCATCGGCCTTGAAGCGGTGAATCGAAAAGCGGTCCTCTTCGGCGAAGATCGAGACCGTGCGCAGACCGAGTTCGTTGGCAGCGCGGAAAATGCGGATCGCGATTTCTCCGCGGTTGGCGGCCATCAGTTTTCCAGGACGGTTTGATGAAACGGGCATGACGGAGATTTTCTAAGCCCCAATCGTCCCGCAGTGAAGAGAAATCCTGCACAAATGAGCGCCGCTCTGGCTTGGATCGCGGGGTCTTTGGCTGGGTCTTGCCGAAACATACGGATGCGCGTTGCTGTTTTCATTGGCCACGCCTTTAAGTTTGCCTCATCTTCATGGCATGAATACCACCCTCAACGACACGCACAGCAAGACGATCGGCTACCTGTTGTGGATCTTCGGCTTCACTGGCGCGCACCGCTTTTATTACGGCAAGCCGGTCACCGGCATCATCTGGTTTTGCACGCTGGGCCTG
>JAPOLH010000029.1 GCA_029977225.1 Verrucomicrobiaceae bacterium
CCCTCCGTTGTGGCGGCCCGCGAAGCTATCTGCTCCACCCACCCCACGTCAATACCTTTCTGAAAAAAATTTTCGCCCCTCTCGAAGCCTTTATTTCAAAGGGTATCGCCGCAAATGCGCGCTGGTTTGGGCCGGGAGGCGCGCCTAGGATCGCCACATGATCGCCCAACGCAAGGTTCGCTATCCAGTATCCGACGAGTTGCGGAGATACCTGCAGCAGTTCGACCGGCAGCGTGAGATACCGATCATTTACAACGAACTCACGCGCTTCAGCGGTGCTGTGCCTTATGAGGATCCGCGCGGACGCGAAACGCTATGGCTCACGGTGATGTATCCGCAGGAAGTTTTTGCGGAGCTGCGGCCTCGGTTGATCGCGATTTACACGGAATTGAAACTCGGGCGCCATGCGGAGCAGCACGGGCACTTGGTGGTCGATCGGATTGATTATGGCGACTTCGGAAATTCAAGGCCATTTCGCATTCGCGTCACCAATCTCTTCAACGACAACTCGGACTACTTCTATGTCAAACACGCCGATGCCTCACGCATCTACGGACTCGAGCTCGAGCATGTTCTCTCGCCTAACCGCATCAACTATCTGGTGAATGGCAACACACTTATCGAAGAGCACATTGCCGGCGTACCTGGCGACACATTCATACGCGAATACCTCAACCAACCCGGCCTGAACAAGGTACGTATTGCCAAGGAGTTCACCAAGTTCAACGAGCGCACATTCATTCGCCTGCTGGGCGACATGCGCAGCGTCAACTACGTTGTCGACATCACGCCTGACTTTGAGGAGGTCCAGTATCGCGTGCGGGCGATCGACTTCGACCAGCAATCCTACGAAGGCAGGGGCAGCACCTACCTTGCGTTTCGCTACCGGTCGAACCGCGAGGTGACTCGGCTAGCGTTTGAGGTTTTGAATCGGAAAACCATCGATCAGTATGTTGCCGAGGAGCATTCGCAAATGGCTCGTCGCGCCAAAGTGGAAAGCGTGCGGCTGCGGGTGTTGCTTGGCATCATGAGCCGTGAAGAGCTTGCGCCGCGCGAGCATGTCGGCACGCTCGCGGCCGAGCTCAACCGCATGCACGGCACGGACGAATTTTTTGAATGCCGCACCATGGGAGAGCTCACCGCCCGGCACATTTGCACGATGCTGGAGATCGAGCCGACGGCCTGACCCGTGCGGACAAATCATTTCACACTGCCCATCATGACCGAAACCATCAACAAGCGGCTGTTCCTGCTCGACGGCATGGCGCTCATTTACCGCGCTCACTTCGCACTAATCCAATCGCCGATCCGCAACTCCAAGGGCGTCAACACCTCGGCGCTTTACGGATTTATCAACACGCTGCTGGCGATTCTCGAAAAGGAAAACCCAACGCATCTTGGAGTGGCTTTCGACACCTCGGCACCCACGCCACGACACATCCGTTTCCCTGCCTACAAGGCGCAGCGCGATGAAATGCCCGAGGAACTTGCTGCTGCTATTCCCCATGTGAAAAACCTCTGCCGCGCATTTCACATTCCGGTGTTGGAAATCGACGGCTTTGAGGCCGACGATATCATCGGGACATTGGTCAAGAGAGCGGAAACCCAAGGTTTCGAGTCGTTCATGGTCACTCCAGACAAAGACTTCGCGCAGCTGCTTTCGCCGCACACATTCATGTGGAAGCCCGGCCGCAAGGGCGACGAGCATGCGGTGATCGGTCTGGCGCAACTGCCGGAAATCTGGGGTGTGGCCGAGCCCCATCAGATCATCGACCTACTAGGCCTGATGGGTGACGCGTCGGACAACATTCCCGGCGTGCCCGGCATCGGGCCGAAGACCGCGCAGAAGCTCATCGCGGAGTTTGGATCGGTGGAGAAGCTGATCGAAAATTCCACCGCACTCAAAGGCCGCCAAAAAGAACTCGTCGAAACTCATTCCGATCAAGCTTTGTTGTCGAAGGAGCTCGCCACTATCATTACCGATGTGCCCGTCGAAGTGAGCTGGGACGATCTCGCCTTGTGCCCGCGCGATGACGAAGCCGTGAAGTCACTCTTCAACGAATTCGAGTTTCGCTCGCTCACCAAGCGATTATTTGGTGATGGCGCATCGTCAAAAGGCCCCGCGCAAAATGAGGTAAGCACCCCCACCCTTTTCGAGACTCGCCTCACCATTCGCGATGTCGCGCACCGCTACCATCTTGCCAATACCAGCGAGCTTCAGTCCCAGCTTTTCGCCGAACTCAAAAAACAAAAATCATTCTGCTTCGACATCGAGAGCACATCGCTTGATCGCTTTGAGGCCAAGTTGCTTGGAATCGCATTTTCATGGTCGGCCCACGAGGCGTGGTATCTACCCTATGACGAGCAACTCAAGCCCAAGCTCTGTTCGCTGCTGAATGGCCCCGCCGAAAAGATCGGTCACAATCTCAAATACGATCTCGCTGTGCTTCACAACCACGGCATTGAAGTCGTTGGGCCCTTCTTTGACACGATGCTTGCCGATACCTTGGTCGCGCCCGATCGCAGGCACTCGATGGATTATTTGGCGGAAATTTTGCTGAATTATTCTCCGATCAAGCTTGCGGATATCGCTTCGCCACAGGGCGCGAAGGAGGATGCCGGCAGTGATGATCTTTTCGCTTTTGCTGCGAAGGGAAAATCCTCCAAGGACCTTGATGTCGCGGCGATCCCATTGGAAAAGTTGGCCGAGTATGCTGCCGAGGACGCGGATGTGACATGGCGACTTTCCGAAAAAATTCGCGCACAACTCGCCGAGTCCGGACAAGACCGCATTCTTGAGAAAATTGAAGCACCGCTCTTACCGGTACTCACACGCATGGAAATGGAGGGCATCGCGATCGACACCGGTGCGCTTGCATCGATCGGCGTCGAACTGCAACAGCAAATTGACCGGCTTGCGCAGAGCATCCAGCAGCACGCTGGCAGAACCTTCAACATCGCCTCGCCCAAACAACTCGGCGAAATTCTCTTCGACCACCTCGAGCTCATCGACAAGGCGAAGAAAACCAAAACCGGCCAGTACAAAACCGATGAGCAAACGCTCAGCACCCTTGAGGGCAAGCATCCGATCATTGGCGACATCCTCGCATGGCGCGAAGCCACGAAGCTCAAATCGACCTATCTTGACGCGCTGCCTAATCACATTGTGCCCTCAACCGGGCGCATTCACACCCATTTCCACCAACTCGTCGCCGCCACCGGCCGCCTCGCCTCATCAGACCCCAACCTGCAAAATATCCCGGTTCGCTCCGAGGCTGGACGCGGCATCCGCAAGGCCTTTGTCCCGCGACAGGGCTTCACGCTTCTTTCCTGCGACTACTCGCAGATCGAGCTGCGCGTCATGGCGGCACTCGCCAACGACGCGACAATGATCGAGGCCTTCAAGAACAACGCCGATATCCACACGATCACCGCTGCAAAAGTTTTTGGCGTCGCTAACGATACCGTCACCAACGACATGCGCCGCACCGCCAAGATGGTCAACTTCGGCATCATTTACGGCATCTCGGCTTTCGGCCTCTCCCAGCGCCTTGCCATACCGCGCGCGGAAGCGGCATCGATCATCGAGGCCTACTTTCGTGAATATCCGGCCATCAAGGCTTTCATGGAAAACACCATTGCCGATGCCCGTGAGCGCGGCTTTGTCGAAACCCTCAGCGGCCGCCGCCGCCACTTTGCCGACATCAACTCCGGCAACCAAAACATCCGCTCCAACGCCGAGCGCGGAGCAATCAACACCCCCATCCAGGGCACGGCCGCCGACATGATCAAGCTCGCCATGATCCGCATCGACCAAATACTAGGCTCCTCGTACAAAAGCCGAATGCTGCTCCAGGTGCACGACGAATTGGTCTTCGATTTGGCGCCGGACGAGGAAGCGGAGCTTGTCCCGAAGATCCTCGATTCCATGAAGACCGCTCTACCTCTTCCCAATGGCGTGCCGATCGAGGTCGAGCATGGCACCGGCCCAAACTGGCTGGCGGCGCATTGAGTTGGAAGTCCGCGGGTAGCATCACATGCTTCGAAAAATTCCACGGCACCTTTCTGAAATTTCCCGTGGCGCGCTAGGCGAAACTGTCCCATATTCGCCGCGTCCAACCCCTAACCACCATCCAACATGTCCATCAAAGTCGGCGACAAAGCCCCTGATTTCACCCTCGTCACCAAAGGCCCCGAGGGCCCTCAACTGGTCAAGCTGAGCGAGCTGATCGGTTCTTCAAACCTTGTTCTCCTGTTTGTGCCAATGGCATTCACCAGCGTTTGTACCACCGAATTCTGCGACATCTCGGCAGGCATCAAGGAATACGAAGCGCTCGACGCCAAAGTTTTCGGCATCTCCGGCGACAATCCCTTCGCGCAAGCTGCATGGGCGGAAAAAGAAGGTATCACCATTCCCCTTCTGAGCGATTACGAGCACGCGGTAGCGAAAGCCTACGGTGTGGCCTACGATCAGTTTTTGCCCGAAGCCAACCTCATCATGGGCGGTGTGGCCAAACGGTCGGCCTTCGTAATCGATAAGACCGGAACTGTACGCTACGCCGAGGTTCAAAATCATCCGAAGGATCTTCCCGACTTCGCCGCGGTCAAAGAGACGCTTCGCGGTCTCTGAACACCGCTTCATTGCCATAGTTTCTAACAACAAAAAACCCGCCGTGCTTCGAGCCCGGCGGGTTTTTTTGGATCTTGAAGGGCAATTGAAATCAAGCGAACCGCTTATTTTTTCTTCCTGAGGAATGGAGGAAGGTCGAGGTCTTCACCCTCAAAGACATTTGGATTTTCACCTTCGAAGCGACCGCGCGGTACCGAATCAAGCGAGAGCTCGCTCTGTGCTCCTGAGGCTTTGACGCTGAGTTTTACCTTTTGCTGTTCCCCGGCTTGTGAGTCCGCAGATTTTTTCCAAGGTCTGGCGGGGGCGGCGGGTTTGGGCGCGACATCTACTTCCTGCTCCTGCTCGTGATGATATTCCTCGGGAGCTGTATCTAGTGATTCAAGACGGGCGGGCTCCATCAGCGGCTCAGGTTCAACGTGGCGAGCGACAAATAAGTCATCTTCCATTGGTGATGCAGGCTGCACGGGCATAGGCGCAGGGGCGGGTTCGGGCTCGAAAGTTGGTGCTATCTCAGGCTCGCGCGACACGATTGGAGCAGGTTCAAAAGCCGTCGCGCTTTCCGATGATTCGCGGGAAGCAACCTCGATACTTCCTTCGGGCAGTGAACTGATGAGTGTGAGCGTTAACGATGAACCCATCGCAGGATCGACCGCTGCGCCGAAGAGCAAGTTGGCATCCAAGGGCACAAATTTTTGCAAACTCTGCATGAGTAGCTCGATTTCGAGCAGAGTGAGGTCCTCTCCGCCACATAGGTGAACGAGCACGGTATCAGCCTTCTTGAGTAAGGCGCCTTGATCGAGAAGCGGACTCGCGAGGGCCTGACGCAACACGGCGCTGGATCGATCTTTGCCTGCGGCAGTGCCACAACCAAAAAGGCAATGCGAACGACCATCGCCGAGCGCTCTCATCATTTCGTCGAGACCGAGATGGATCAACCCCTGCCGCGTGACCATGCGAATGATTGAGCGAATCGATTCACAAACGATGCGGTCTGTAGCGGCAAAAGCATCATGGGCACCCTGTTTCGCGAGCACCAATTCACCCATGCGATTGTTATCAAAGGTAATGAGCGCATCCGAGAGAGCCGAGAGCTCACGAATGGCCACTTCCGCTTGCTCGCGGCGGCGTTTGCCTTCGAAAGCAAATGGCATGGTTGCAAAAACAACCACGAAGGCTCCCTCTTCGCGTGCGATGCGGGCTGCTACAGGTGCCGCACCCGAACCCGTGCCGCCGCCTAAACCCACGCATACAAAAATGACCTGCTGTCCCTTTATCGCGCGGCGCAGATCCGCCTCAACCTCGAGTGCAGCTTTTTCGCCAAGCTCGGGATCGCCACCCGCACCCAAACCTTTGAGCAGCGATTTGCCCAAATGAATTTTCTCTGGAGTCACACAAGATGCCAATACGCGAGCATCGGCATGCAACAAAAGCAGACCCGCCGCATCCATGCCATCCAGCGCGATGCGTTCGAGTAAGTTGCCACCAGCGCCACCGATGCCGATGACTTTGACCGATGCGGGGTCGATAATTTGGCGGCTGGCTCGCGAGTGGGAAATCATGGGTGCTCGAGGGTGCAGTTTGGGGAATGACTTGAATTTTCTCAATTACCGAGGGGCCAAAACATGCGGGCAATGCGGCCAAAAAAACCAGGCGGAGAAACCCGCTCAGCCTCGACGATCAACGCATAACGAATCAAGCCGATGGCAGTCGCATAGCGCGGGTCGCGGAAGCTAGCTTGAATGCCGCTGATCTCCGGCGATTCGGGCCGATAAATATCGCGACCGAAAACCTGATAGGCCAGTTCGTCAAAACCGCGCATGAGACTTGTACCGCCGGTGAGGAAGACGCCTGCACCAATCGCTTCGACGGCACCATCTGGGAGTTGCCGCAACACCAAGCGAAGAGTTTCCTCAAGTCGTTGGCGGATGGTCTCGTTGAGCACCGCCCGACTCACCTCGACCTCAGCGAATCCGCGATCATCGTGAAGCCGCGCCGTGCCGACCGACCTGGCCGGATCTCCCGATGCGTCGCCTTCGGTGACCTTGAGTTGCTCGGCCTTGGAAAATGGCAAATTGGTGACGAGGTGGATGTCGTTAGTGACATGATCGCCGCCGACCGGAATGCAACCTGATGCGGTGATGACGCCACCAATGTAGAGCGCATAATCGGTGGTGCCGCCGCCGATATCGATCACCAAAGCGCCACGTTCACGCTGGTCACGGTTGAGGGCCATTTGCGCGGTCGCAATCGGCGAAAAAACAATGTCATCAACCTCAAGCGGCATTTCTCTCACCAGCTTGATGCTGTTTTGAATGCGGGTACCGATACCGTGGACCACATGAAAGTCCGCCTCAACGGTTTTACCGAAAAGCCCGACGGGGGAAGTCGAGTGTTCGAGTCCATCGAGCCAATAGTTGCGGATGATCGGGTGAATGTAGACATGGTCGGCCGGGATCTGGACTTCGCGGGCAATGGTGCGAGCTTCCTCGACATGCTCCGGGCCGACGACCGGTTCGCCATCCGGCAAGCGATAGGTCCCACGGTGATTCACACCCTGGATGTGCGCACCCGTGACCGCGAGGTAAACGCTGCCGATCTCGACATCAGCGGCGTCCTCCGCCTTGGCAAGAGCGTCACGCAGGCAGGCGCGCGTTTGCGCATAATCAAAAATTTCGCCTTTTCGCACCCCGGCACTTTTTGTCTCGCCGATGCCAAGAATTTTAATGGCGCTGTCAGGCTTAACCTCCCCAACCACAAGGCAGGTCTTGCTGGTGCCGATTTCGATTCCGACATGAATTTTGCTGCGTCGAGCCATGGTTGTGCGGGCGAATGAGAGGTTCAGTTGCGAGTCGTTGCGGCAGTGGATTTTTTTTCTTCCGCGCGATCGAGAGCCGCTGTTTCGTCGATCACAACTGGGATTGCTTTCGGTGGCTTTGTCTCACTGCGAATCGTGATGGGAATGTTGTGCGTGGGAATCAGGTTGATGGTGTCGATCACATAGCCGCGACTGCCGGCATGGGCAAGGGCCGCGCGCAAATTCTCGATCTGGCGCGAGTGGTCGCCAAGGCTGAAAACTGCCGTTGTGCCTTCGCGTGTCACCAACTCGAGCGACCACTTGTTGACCTGGCGTATCGTATCGATCCAGAGCGTTGCCTGCGCATCGGCGTCGGAGGCAGCCTTGAGCAAGGCTAAAGCGCGCTCAAGCTCGGGTTGTGTGATACGCTTTCCTGCGGCGGGCTTTTCGGCATCTTCATCGGACAAGTCGATCACAGGCAGGCGCGCCGCTGATCCAATCTGACTCTCGGGGCATTGGTAGGTGACACCATCCTGGTCAACCAACATACCACCTGTTTTGCGCACCTCGCTGATGCCCGATGCTTTGCAACGGATCCACGCCTTGGGCACACGCGGAGTGACGCGTACCACGAGCGTGTCGGGCAGATGACGTTCAATTTTCGCATCAGTAATTTCCGGCAGACCTTTGAGTTGCTCGGTGGCTTTTGACACATCGATATCGAAGAGGCTCGGGTTCGATGCCAAGTCGATGCCGATCACCGATGCGACGCGGAGTTCATCGATCGCCGGATTTGAATTCAGATCAATCACCTGCAAGCGAAAGTCCGGATTGCGGTAAAAGGCCACCTGCATACCGCGCCACACGCCCCAACCGAGGGCGGCGAGAATTGCAAAAACACAGGTGATCTTCGCGAGGCTGCCAAAAAACCCGAGCAGACCGAGCCATGCGATGCGCGGAGTCATCACGCGGACTTGCAACACATTTTGTCGCGAGTGGCGGCGGCTTGAGGTGCTTTTGTTTTTCATGGCGGCTGTATGGGTTGTTTTTCAGTCGTTGGGTTACGATCTCAATGCCAATGAAAGCTCGGCGATGCGTACACAAAGGTCGCCAAAGGAAATGCCGATCGCAGCCGCCGCCTTGGGTAGTAGGCTGGTTTCGGTCATGCCAGGAATGGTGTTGGCCTCGAGTACGAAGGGGCGATTGTTTGCATCGAGCAGAACATCGACGCGCGAGTAAATTTCCACACCAAGCGAACGATGCGCGGCAAGCGCCGCTTCCTGCACCGCGCGGGTAGTCTCGGCATCAAGGTCGGCCGGGCAAATGTATTGGCTGCCTTTTGCTCCGGAAAGCCACGGGTACTTACTGGCCATGTCATAAACGCCTTCTGGCGGAATGATGTGCACGACGGGCAATGCCTGATCATCGACAATGCCAACGGTGAGCTCCATGCCGTCGACGAACTCCTCAACAAGGATGTCATCGCCATACTTCGCTGCATCGGTCATGGCGGCCTGGGCAAGATCCTGCGAACGCACAATGTGAACGCCGACACTGGAGCCTTCGCGCGGGGGTTTGACAACAAATGGCGCGGCAAACGATGGAAGTCGCGGGCCTTGAGAGACATCGATGATCTCCGCGCGCGGCGTGGGTACAGCGGCGGCAACAAAGGCGGCCTTTGCGAGGTTTTTGTCGAATGCCGTGCGGCTGCTTTTTACGCCAGCGCCGGTGTAGGGCACACCCATCGCCTCGAGTGTTTCTTGCAAACGACCATCTTCACCGAAGGTTCCGTGAATGACATTGAATGCCAGGCCGGTGCCGGCCGGAAGATCGATCGTGGTCGAGGTCACATCGACCGGTTCGGCATTTAGTCCGCGCTCGCGCAAGGCTTTAAGCACCGCGGCACCGGATGCCAGCGAGACCTGGCGTTCCGAACCCGGCCCCCCCATCAACACGGCAATTTTGATCGATTCCAAACGCATGATTGGTCTTTGAGATTTTGATTTAAAATTGGGCTTCGTCGTCGCCGATAATTTTCACTTCGGTTTCAAGCTCGATGCCGCGTTCATTTCGCGCGGTGCTGCGGATCGAATCGATGAGCTGGAGCAAATCGCTGGCGGTGGCGCCACCTTGGTTGACAATAAAATTTCCGTGCACATCCGAGACCGCAGCCTTGCCGCGGTTGCTGCCCTTGAGCCCGAGCGTGTCGATGAGCTTGCCGGCGGGCATCTCTTGCGGGTTTTTGAAAGTGCAGCCAGCGGAGGCCATCACCGGTTGGGACGACTTGCGCTTGCCGCGCGATTCGTTCCAACGCGACTGAATGTTTTCCGGCGTGTCGGGTTCGCCAAAGAACACCGCCTGCAAGGCGAAATTGCGGCGTAGCTCCGGCACATTGCGATAGTGGGCGATCACTGCATCGCGTTCACGCGTGCGGATCGTTCCATCTTCATCGAGGAAGGTGACGCGGCGGACTTGATCAAATGTTTCGATGCCCATCGCACCGGCATTCATGCGCAGTGCGCCGCCAACATTTCCTGGGATGCCTTCCATCCATTCAAAGCCGCCAATGCCTGCTGCTGCTGCGACGCTGGCAAGTTTCTTGAGCCGCACGCCCGCACCCGCCGTGATCTCCCCATTCGCACCAACGCTCACTTCGGAAAATGCTCCGCCACTCGGATGAATCACCGCGCCGCGGATCCCACCATCACGCACCAGCAAATTGGAACCGCGACCGACGACACGCACCGGAATGCCACGCTCGCGGCAATATGCGACCATCGCGGCCATGCTTTCGAAATCATGCGGCTCGAGCCAGAATTGCGCGGGTCCCCCGACGAGCAAAGTCGTATGACGGCCCATCGGCTCGTAAAGTTTTCCATCGATGCCGCCGCTCGGCGCGAGCGCCTTGATTTCCTCGAGCGTCTTGAGGTCCCTCGCGATGCGCGAGCCGGCCTCGTGCACATTGCCTGCGCCGAGCGTGATGAGCAAATCGCCGGGCTGCAGGGCATTGCCCACCACATGATGCGCCTTGTCCAAGCGTGGCAAAAATTTCGCAGGCACTTTGCCATGACGCGCCATCGCATCGACAAGTGTCTGACCCGACACGCCCGGAATCGGCGTCTCGGAGGCGGCATAGACATCACTGATGAAAACCAGGTCGGCCGCCTGCAGTACTTTTCCGAAATCGTCGGCAAGCGCTTGCGTGCGCGTGTAGCGGTGCGGTTGGAAAAGCACGACGAGCCTTTTCGGATTGAGCGAGCGCGCAGTTTGAAGCGTGGCAGCAAGCTCCGACGGATGATGCCCGTAATCATCGACGATGCGGAAATTTGCCGAAAGGTAGCGTGTTTCGAATCGCCTTTTTGCGCCGGCAAACGCCGCAAGTGCGCGGGCGACCAGCGAGAACTCCGCACCACAAGCGTCGGCCAATGCGATGGCTGCGAGCGCGTTGAGAACATTGTGACGCCCGGGAATGCCGAGCTCGATGTCGCCCAGCACCTTGCCACGCTTGGTCACGGTGAACGCCGATGATCCACGCAAGTCGCGCACGTCGCTTGCTGTGAAATCCGCATCGGACCAGCCGTAAGAAATCGTGTTTGCGCGTTTGCTGCAAAGCTCGCGCGCGACGGGGTCCTCCGCGCAATAGACCAGCGAGCCGCGCGTTTGATTCGCCATTTTGGTGAACACCTCGCGAATGTGATCGAGGTCGCGATAGAAATCCAAATGCTCGGCCTCGATGTTGAGAATCACCGCGTGCTCGGGTCGATAGATCGCGAGCGTGCCGTCACTTTCATCACCTTCGGCGACCATGTATTCGCCATCCTGCGACCACTTGGCATTGCTGCCGAGGATCGGAATTTCTGCGCCGACATAGTGACTCGGTTGCAGACCTGCTTCGCGCAGAACATGAGCGGTCATCGATGAGGTGGTCGTCTTGCCGTGGGTGCCGGAGACCAACACTCCCTTGCGAGTATGCAAAATCGCCGCAAGACATTCGGCGCGTCGCAACAAGGGAATGCCCGCGGCACTGGCAGCGGCATAAGATGGGTTTTCCGGGCGAATCGCCGAAGAATAAACCACCAGGTCTGCATCCTTCACCGCCTCGGCCGTGTGCGGCGATGAAAACATCAGGCCCTCGCGCTGCATGCGCTCGGTTTCCGCGGTGGTCACCCGATCGGATCCACTCACGCGATGCCCCATGCCCATGAGCAACAGAGCCAAACCGCTCATGCCCGATCCCGCGACACCGATCAGGTGCACGCGCAGCGGCAGCGTGGGGTCCATCAGGCGTTGACTCAGTTCGTTCATGGATTTGAAAAAGTGGCCTCGATCGCCGCGCAAACTCGCTCGGCAGCATCGGGAATGGCAAGCGAACGCGCGGCGGCAGCCATGCGTTCGGATGTGGCGGGGTCATTCAAAATCGAAAGTGCGAGCGCGGCGAGTTTTCCTTCGTCGAGATCACGCTCTTGCACGAGTTTTGCCGCACCTGCGCGCTCGAAGACCTCGGCGTTGCGCGTCTGGTGGTTGTCGGCCGCATAGGGAAACGGCACGAGGATCGATGGCAGCCCGGCGATGGACACCTCGGTGAGACTCGAGGCACCCGAGCGGGAAATGATCAGGTCGGCCACCGCATAAGCGGCTGGCATTTGATCGCAAAATCCCAGCACCCGATGATTGTCGCGCGCACCGGCAATCTGCGAAACGCGGTCAAAATCAAGCGCGCCGGCAATGTGCAAAACTTGGATGCCATCGGGAAGTTTCGACACCGCGCCCGCGCAGAGCTCGTTCAAGCGCCGCGCGCCCTGGCTACCACCAGTCACCAGAATCGTCGTTTTCTGCGGATCCAATCCAAACCGCGCGGCAGCTTCCTCGCGCGTGGGACGCAACTTGATCTCGGGCCGCACCGGTGTGCCGGTGAGCACGGTGGTACGGCCGCCGAAGAAACTTTTCGCAGCATCGAGACCAAGAAACACCTGCGTGCAAAAACGGCTGGTGAGGACATTGGCCCGACCCGGACGTGCGTTGGAGTCGTGCACGAAAGTTTTGAGGCCCAGTTTGTGACCGGCATACACCGGCGGCAAGGAGGTGAAGCCACCCATGCCCAGCACCGCATCCGCACCAAAGCCGCGCAGGATCCCACGACAACGACGGATCGAACCCCAAAGTTTCCACAAAAATGGCAGCATCCGCAGCGAAAAAGTCGCGGGCTTGGCCACCGCCGGCACGGTCTCGAAGCTTAAATGCGGGTACTTCGCCGAGGCCTCGGCATCGACCTTTTTCTCAGAAATCAAAAGCCGCACCTCATGCCCCCGCGCGCGCATCGCCTCAGCCACGGCAATGCCGGGAAACAAATGACCACCCGTGCCACCGCAGGCGATCAGGACTTTGAGGGATTGGGACACAGGAAAAATGCGTAAAAAACCATGAAAATCCCGATCCGGGCGATACGGGGTTTCTTCCCCGATTCCTAAACACTTCTTGATAATACGGCAATGCTCAAAAACAGCGGATCGCCAAAATTTTGGCGATTCATCAAACACCCGCCGTGCCTATCGCATCACATGCTCGAGCATGGCGCTTTGGAGGGCGCAGTAAAATTGCGAGCGCATGAAGGCACCTCGTTTTTCGAGCGGCAGCTTTTCGAAGTCGACGCCATCGCTTGGGCCAAAATGATAACGGGCCTCGAGCGCCATGCGGGCTTGATTCAGCGCGCCATACCACCGTTGCGCCTCGCGCGGAACGACCCACAAGGGCCCCACTCCGCCGGATGTTTCTTGCCGCGCGGTTTCTATGGTCATTTTCACAAACGCCAGCTCGGCTTCGAAGCCTTCCTCAAGCTCCGGCACCACCCACTCGTTCCAATCATCAGCCAATTCCCGATCATCGATCGCATCGGCCAAACGATCGGCAAGCCCGCGATCGCAAGACACCGCATCGGTGATGATCATGTTCAGCAAATGCCAATCCGCCTCGCCTTCCGCATCGATCCGCAGAGCGCCCATGACCGTTGGCGAAATTCTCATGCCGATTTCTCGATCGAGGCCTTCAACTGATGCGCCTGCAGCTGCTGGGTGTGCATCTCGGCGCGCTCGCGCTGACCAGTCCACACGACCGAACGCCCCAGTTGGTGAACCTCCATCATGAGCTTCGACGCGCGCTTCTCGTCATAGCCAAAAATTTTCATCAGTACCATGGTGACATAGCCCATGAGGTTCACCGGGTCATCGTGCACGATGACATTCCACGGCACATCGAGCTCGGTGCTTTGGCGCGTCAATGTCAGTGTGTCGGAATCCGCCATCGGCTCAAGCTTCGGTGTTGGCAAGCGCGGGGGCCTCGATCCATTTTCCATGCTCGCGGATGAGATCGATAAGACGCTCGACCGCTTCATTTTCCGGGATGTTGAACTTCACCGGGGTCTTGCCGACGTAGAGGTTGATCTTGCCCGGTGCGCCGCCGACATAGCCGAAATCGGCATCGGCCATTTCGCCGGGGCCGTTGACGATGCAGCCCATCACCGCGATGCGCACGCCCTTGAGGTGACCGGTGGCCGCGCGGATTTTTTGAGTGGTCGATTGAAGGTTGAAGAGCGTGCGTCCGCAGCTAGGGCAGGCGACATAATCGGTCTTGAAAATGCGGGTGCCGGCGGCCTGGAGGATGTTGTAAGCAAGGCGCATTGATTGGCCAGGCGCGGCCTCGCCGCGAACAAGCACCGCATCGCCGATGCCATCGCAGAGGAGCGATCCGATGTTGCGCGCGGCAGGCAAAAGTGCGTGCAGAAAATCGCTGTTTTCCGTTGGTGCTTGCAGCACATCCTTGAGCAGGATCGGATGCTGTGCGTCGACTTTTGAAGCGAGCAAACGAAACGCGGCAATGACCTCCATTTCGGTGCCATCGGCTACTGTCACAAGGCATGGGTCGGACTTTGCATTCACTGCCGCCACCGCAATGTCATCGGTCGGGTCGATTTCAGCCACGCCGGATTTTTCGACAATGATCTCCGGCTTGTAATCCCCCATCGAGGAAATCTTGTGAGCCAAAGCATTCCATTTTTCCTGCGTGGTGAACACACGGACCGTGTGACCCGCCCCAAGCTCATGACCCATGATCGTCACCGCCGAACTACGACGTCTCTCGTAATTGAAGGGATCGTAGGAAGGGGTAAAATCTTTGGTGGCGGGGGTAGTGATTTTTTCTGATTGAGACCTCAAGCCCAAGCCACATTTGGCATTAAACGGCTCCACCAGCGCCCTCGCCACGGGAATCTCGTGCACGGCGTCTTCGGTGAGCGAAACCCGCACGGTGTCGCCGATGCCATCGGCGAGCAGTGAGCCGATGCCGATCGCGCTCTTGATGCGGCCGTCCTCACCATCGCCAGCCTCGGTCACACCCAGGTGGATCGGGTAGTTCCAATCAGACCCTTCGGCATCGAGCCTCGCAACGAGCAGACGGTAGGCCTCGATCATCACCTTCGGGTTGGAGGCCTTCATCGAAAATACCAGATCATGGTAATCGTGGTCTCGCGCGATGCGCGCGAATTCCAGTGCGCTTTCGACCATGCCGAGCGGCGTGTCGCCGTAACGGTTCATGATGCGATCCGAAAGTGATCCGTGGTTGGTGCCGATGCGCATCACCCGGCCCCGATCTTTGCAAAGCTCCACCAGCGGCGAAAATTCCTCACGAATGCGTTCGAGCTCCTCCTCGTACTGAGCGTCGGTATACTCGCGGATTTCGAACTTCTTCTTATCGGCGTAATTTCCCGGATTCACCCGGATTTTCTCGACCCACTTGGCAGCCTCGAGCGCGGCATCCGGCTTGAAGTGAATATCCGCCACCAGCGGCACTTCGCAGCCAGCGGCGCGGACTTCGCGGGCGATGTTCTCGAGGTTGGCGGCATAGATCCTCGTCTGGGCGGTGATCCGCACGATTTCGCAGCCCGCCTCGGCGAGTGCCAGCACCTCGGCGACGCAGGCGGGCGTGTCGCGGGTGTCGGAAGTGATCATCGACTGCACGCGGATCGGATTAAAGCCACCGAGGCCGACATTTCCGACCTTCACCTCGCGGGTCAAACGGCGTTGATAGTGGAGCAGGTCCGGGCAGTAGCTCAGGGGCGAGGGTGGATTCATTGCTGGGGGGAGCTATAAGCCAGAAAACCGCCTTCGGCAACGCCGCCTTGCGGTAGTTGTCAACCGCCTGTGGATCCCGCCGCCGCATTGACACGCGCGACGGCCGCCGCCATCGTCCGCGCATGCCGCACGCATCGTCGCAACCATCCCCAAGCGGGACGGTTCCGGCATTTACCATGGCCCTTTGCGGCCTCGCGCTGATGGCGATCGCGCAGCTGCTCGTCGCAGGCATGGCTTTGGCAACTCGCTTTGAGGAATCGCAAAAGGTCAAAATCGTCGAAAAAACCGTGGCCAAACCGGTGGTCGTGCGGGTACCCGATGCCACGCGGCCCGAGCCGCCAAGCAAAGCAATCGTGGCGGTCACTCCGACACCGACTCCGCCGCCGCAATCGATTGCATCCGAACCTCCACGCCGACCCGACCCCACCCCCGTGCGCGAGCCGGAAATCGCGGATCCACGTGCCGAAAAACTTTTTCGCGAGGCCCGCGAAGCGCGCGTCGCCGGTGACATGGGTAAGGCCATCGTTAAGCTCGAAGAGGCCGCCAGCCAATCCCCCGAAAGCCCAAACATTCGCTACGAACTCGGCCTCGTTCACGAGCAGATGGGCGTCTACGATGTCGCGACCACAAATTACCAAAAGATCTTCGAAATGGGCATTTCCCAAGCGGGAAAATACTACGATCTCGCCGCCAGAAAGCTGCGCGACGGCTTCGACAAGCCCGATGCCATGCTCGGCAAACTCTCGCTCGGACGCGTGCGGATTTTCAAAAATTCCAACTATGAAAATGGCGAGCAAGTGATCCTCACCATTCCGGTTCAAAAAGCTCCCACCGAGGAAATCGACATCGCCGAGCTCGCGGTCTCGGTCGTGTTTTTCAATCGCAACGCCAAGGGCGACATCGTCCAGCTGGAGGACAATTCATGGGTCAACCAACTTTGGACCACCCTGCCCTTCGATTGGGTCGGCGGCGAAGAATCGCTACGCATGATCTACACCATCCCCAGACTCGACGATGGGACCGATCCACACTTTGCCTCCGTGAAATACTATGGCCAGACGGTTTCGCTCATTTACAAGGGTGAGACCATGGCCGTGCAGGCTTGGCCGAGCGACCTCTACGCTCGGATGCCGCGGGGCGGTCCAGGCGATGGCAGTGGCTCAATGCAGCCGGAATTCCAGGACTCCCTACCGCCCGATTTTAACCCCGACGCCCCTCTCCTGCCCCCGCTCCCGGAAAATTGAGACGAGAAACAATCCCACCCTTTACAAGCAGCGGATTCCCTGCCACACACCGCCCAATTTAGCCGGCCCCGCAAGGCCGACCACCCGCACCCACCATGCCCAAAGATACCTCGATCCGCAAAATTCTCGTCATCGGCTCCGGCCCGATCGTCATCGGCCAAGGCTGTGAGTTCGACTACTCCGGCGTCCAAGCCTGCAAGGCACTCAAGGAAGAGGGCTACGAGGTCATTTTGGTAAACTCCAATCCGGCAACGATCATGACCGATCCGGAGTTTGCCCATCGCACTTACATCGAGCCGATCACGCCGGAAGTGGTGGAAAAAATCATCATCCGCGAAAAACCCGATGCCTTGCTGCCGACTCTCGGCGGCCAGACCGCGCTCAACACGTCGATGTCGCTCTTCAAGTCCGGCACGCTCGACAAACACAAGGTACGCATGATCGGTGCGAATGCCGATGCGATCGACAAGGGCGAGGACCGCCAACGTTTCAAGGAGGCAATGCTCAAGATTGGCCTCGACCTGCCGCTTTCGGGCACCGCCCACACGATGGAAGAAGCGCGCAAAGTGGCTGAGGAAATCGGCCGCTTTCCATTGATCATCCGCCCAGCCTTCACACTTGGCGGCCAAGGCGGCGGCATCGCTTACAACCGCGAGGAGTTTGAAGAAATCATCACCCGCGGCCTCGACCTATCGCCGGTTTCCGAAGTCCTCATCGAAGAATCACTGCTCGGCTGGAAGGAATTCGAAATGGAGGTCATGCGCGACCGCAAGGACAACTGCGTGGTGATCTGCTCGATCGAAAACCTCGACCCGATGGGCGTGCACACCGGCGACTCGATCACGGTCGCGCCAATCCAAACACTCACCGATCGCGAGTATCAAATCATGCGCGACGCATCGTTTGCGGTCATCCGCGAAATTGGCGTCGAGACCGGTGGTTCAAACATCCAGTTTGCAACCGACCCGAAGACCGGTCGCATGATCGTCATCGAGATGAACCCGCGCGTTTCCCGCTCTTCGGCGCTCGCGTCGAAGGCCACCGGATTCCCGATCGCCAAAATCGCAGCGAAGCTCGCCGTTGGTTACACGCTCGACGAACTGCCCAACGACATCACGCGCGAAACGCCCGCCTCGTTCGAGCCTACCATCGACTATGTGGTCACCAAGATCCCGCGTTTCACTTTCGAAAAATTCCCCACCGCCAACCCGGTGCTCACGACCTCGATGAAGTCGGTCGGCGAAGCGATGGCAATCGGCCGCACCTTCAAAGAAAGCATGCAGAAGTGCCTGCGCTCGCTGGAAACCGGTCGCTGGGGCTTTGGCTTCGACAGCAAAGAGCCGCAAAACGCAACGAAGGAAGAAATCACCCGCAAGCTGCAAATCCCGAATGCCGAGCGCATCTTCTGGCTGCAAACCGCCTTCGTAAACGGCTGGTCAATCGAAGAAGTCCACGCCGCCACCGCAATTGACCCGTGGTTCCTCCAGCACCTCAAGGAAATTGCCGATGAAGGCAAGGCTCTCGCCGCGACCGACCTGCGCCGCGCCAAGAAGCTCGGTTTCTCCGACCGCCAAATCGCGAAGTCGCGCGGCATCCATGAAGACACCGTGCGCGACGAACGCAAAAAGGCCGGCATCATTCCAACCTATCGCCTCGTTGATACCTGCGCCGCGGAATTCGAAGCCTACACGCCGTATTTCTACTCGACCTACGGCGACGAAAACGAAGCACGCGAAACAGAGAAGAAAAAAATCATCATCCTCGGCGGTGGACCCAACCGCATCGGCCAGGGCATCGAGTTCGACTACTGCTGCGTCCATGCTGCCTTCGCGGTGAAGGAACTCGGCTACGAGGCGATCATGGTTAACTCGAACCCCGAGACGGTTTCCACCGACTATGATACTTCCGACAAGTTGTTCTTCGAACCGCTCACGCTTGAAGACGCACTCAACATTTGCGATCAGGAAAAACCCTTCGGCGTGATCGTGCAGTTCGGCGGCCAAACACCGCTCAACCTCGCCGCCGATCTCGAACGCCACGGCGTGCCCATCATCGGCACTTCGCCCAAGTCGATCGAGCTCGCCGAAGACCGCAAGTTTTTCTCTGCCCTGCTCGACAAGCTCAAGCTCAAGCAAGCCGATGCCGGCACCGCCACCAACGAGGATGAAGCCCTCACCATCGCCAACCGCATCGGCTATCCGGTGCTCGTCCGCCCCTCATTCGTGCTCGGCGGCCGCGCGATGATGATCGTTTATTCGGACGACGAACTCTCGCGCTACATGCGCGAAGCGGTCACTGCCTCACCCGAGCGCCCGGTGCTGGTCGACCGCTTCCTCGACAACGCGACCGAAGTCGATGTCGATTGCATCAGCGATGGCGAAACCTCGGTCGTCGGCGCAATCATGGAACACATCGAACAGGCCGGCATCCACTCGGGCGACTCAGCCTGCGTGATCCCGTCCTTTTCGCTGAACGATGCGATTAAAGCGGAAATCGTCCGCGCCGCCAAAGATCTCGCACGCGAGCTGAAGGTCATCGGCCTGATGAACATCCAGTTCGCCGTGAAGGACGAACAACTCTATGTCATTGAGGTGAACCCCCGTGCCTCGCGCACCGTGCCATTTGTTTCGAAAGCCACCGGCGTGTCGCTCGCGAAACTTGCCGCCAAGGTGATGCTTGGCCACAAGCTCAAGGACCTCGGTTATACCGAAACGATCATCCCACCGCATTTCTCGGTCAAAGAAGCAGTCTTCCCGTGGAACCGCTTCCCTGGCATCGACATCGTGCTTGGCCCGGAAATGAAATCAACCGGCGAAGTGATGGGCGTCGACCGCGATTGGGGCATGGCCTACGCAAAGTCGCAGATCTCCGCCTTTAACCCATTGCCAACCTCCGGGAATGTCTTCCTCTCGGTCTCAGATCGCGACAAGGACCGCGCCGTAGCCGTTGCGCGCGACCTCGCCGCACTCGGTTTCACGATTTATTCGACCGGCGGCACGCACACCCGCCTCAGCGACGAAGGCATCCCATCAAACCGCCTCTTCAAGCTCGCCGAACAAGCGCGCCCAAACGTCATCGACATGATGAAAAACCGCGAGATCCACTTCGTCATCAACACGCCAAGCGGCCACGAGGCCCGCGCCGACGAAGTCCAAATCCGTGCCACCGCCATCGCGCAGAAAATTTCCCACGCGACGAACCTCGCCGCAGCCGAAGCTTCGGTGAAGGCGATTCGCTCACTCAAAGAAAGGGATCTCACGGTACAAAGCATTCAAGAGTACCACGCATAAGTCGCATCACTCATGGGTATGCCTGAAATTTTCGCCGACGGCGAAAATGTCGGGATTAATGATTGATTCAATAATTAGGCGTATTATTATTTTACTATCCCAAAAAAGTTATGAAACGCATCCGTTCCTCCGCCCTCGTTCTTACCGCTGTGATCAGCACCTCGTTCACCTCCTGCCAAAACCAAAGCGGCGGCGGCGCACCGATCACTCCGGGCATGGAACCGACCGTGCTCAACGCCAGTCCCTCCGAAGCGGCACAAACCCAAAAACTTTGGGCAAACACTCTGAATTCAATTACCCGTGCCAAACAAAGCCTCGAGGCGAATGACGCCAACGCGCAACAAAATCTCACCTACGTCTTCGGTTCCAATGACGAAGCCTGCCGTCAGGCCGTGCTCAAGCACATCAGGCTCATGGACAATAAAGCCCGTAGCCGTAAATACACGATCAACCTTTTCGAAGGTAGCCTGGCCGGATTCGAGGACCGCATGTCGATCGCCGCACACACCAGAAGTCATGGCAACGCTTCGCTCGGTCTCAACAAGTCTCAGATCAACGGTGGGTTTCTAGCCGAAGGCGTGATCGCCCACGAGCTGAGTCACAATGCCGCCGGCACTGAAGACTTTGCCTACATTGAGCAATCGCAATCCCGCAACAGCCGCGGCTTCAACACGCCCATGCTGCTGTACGTCTCCAATGGCTGCAATGTGAACCTCGACATGGCCAAACGCGTGCGCAATGCGGATAACTACTCGCTCTTCATCCAGCAATATTGAGCGGCTTAGGAAGCGATCCGGTCACAAGGCCTCACGAATCGTTTGCCATGAGGGGCGGACTTGTTATGCTCCGCGGCCCGGCTCAATCCGCCGGCCAAAGCAATGAATCCTCCTCATGTGGCAATCGTGGGCGCGACGGGTGCCGTCGGCGTTGAAATGCTCCTGTGTCTCGAACAGCGGAATTTCCCGCTGGGCGGACTCAAACTTCTCGCGTCGGCACGCTCGGCGGGTAAACGGATGAACTTCCGCGGCAAGGAAATCGTTGTCGAGGAACTCACCCACGAATCATTCAACGATGTCGACATCGCGCTATTCAGCGCAGGCGGTGGAATCTCCAAAGAATTCGGCCCCTCGGCCGCGGCTGCCGGTGCGGT
>JAPOLH010000002.1 GCA_029977225.1 Verrucomicrobiaceae bacterium
TGGCATTGTGCGTGACCAACGTCAAAAAGCCTCGGCTATTTTTTACCCAGAGGTTGACGAAGTGCATTTGGGCGATACGCTGACTTATCAATTGCTCACCCATGAATTGGTACATGCCCTCACCGCCTCCGGCCTCCTCAACGCGAAAATCGGCGGCCCAAGCGTCAAAACCTACCAACCCGAAATCTGGAAGGAGAAATCCATGAACCAGATCGGCAACTATGGCTTCTACACGAGGCATACGGGCGACAAACTTTTCCGTCGCGGGCTCTACACCTTCTGGAAACAATCGGTGCCGCCCGCTCAGATGGAGCTTTTCGACGCGCCAAGCCGCGAAGCCTGCATCACCAAACGCGCCCTCACCAACACTCCGCTCCAAGCCTTTGTGCTGATGAACGACGAGACTTACCTCGAGTTCTCCCGCAAGCTCGCCGAGCGCCTCTTCACCGACATCAACGGAGCATGGGAGGAAAAACTCTCGGAACGATTGCGCCGCGGTTTCCGCCTTGCCACCGGCCGCAGTCCCAAGGATGAGGAACTCCAAAGCTGGATTTCCTTCAGCAGTGAAAACCTCGAGCGCTTCTCCGCCGACCCCGGCAATGCCGAGAAATTCCTCTCCTACGGCGAGACCCCAAGGGACAAATCCCTACCGCCCGCCGAACTTGCCGCTATGTCCTTCACGATGTCGACCATCCTGAACCTGGATGAAACCATTACCCGCGATTAACCCCAATCGAATTCATCATGAACCATCCTCTCGAAGAGTTTCTACTCAACATCAGCCGGCGCCAGTTTTTCGGAAAAATGGCGCAGGGCATCGGCGGCATGGCGCTCGGCTCGATGCTCAACAATAACCTGCATGCGGCCGCACCGAGCCCCTTTGAGCGGGGCTTCCTCGGCTCGCCTCACTTCGCCCCCAAGGCCAAGCGAATCATTTACCTCTTCCAGCACGGCGGCCCATCGCAGATGGACATCTTCGATTACAAGCCGCAGCTCGCAGACCAGTTCGACAAGGACCTTCCGAAATCCGTGCGCGGCGACCAGCGCATCACGGGCATGACTTCTGGCCAATCCCGCCTGCCGGTCGCGCCCTCGATTTTCCAATTCAAAAAATACGACAACAATCAAGACGGGCTCTGGGTTTCCGAGCTCTACCCGCATACCGCAAGCGTCGCGAAGGAACTTTGCGTGGTCCACTCGGTCTTCACCGAGCAGATCAACCACGAGCCCGGCGTCTCATTCCTACAAAGCGGCCACCAGTTGCCCGGCCGTCCGTCCTTCGGCTCCTGGGTGAGCTACGGCCTTGGTAGCATGAATGAAAACCTGCCGGCTTTCACTGTGATGATCAGTCAGGGGAGGGGTAACGCGCAGTTCGTCTCCTCGCGTCTGTGGGGTTCCGGGTTTCTTCCCAGCGAACATCAAGGAATCAACCTCCGCAGTGGAAGCGATCCGGTTCTTTTCTTGAACGATCCCAACGGTATCGATCGCACCGACCGCCGCCGCATGCTCGATCAGCTCGCACGGCAAAATCACGAGGAGGCCCGCAAAAGCATGGACCCCGAAGTGATCGCCCGCATCGCCCAATACGAAATGGCTTACCGCATGCAAACCGCTGTGCCGGAGCTCACTGACTTCTCGCAGGAATCTCAAGAGACGCTCGATATGTACGGGCCGAATGTCAAAATCCCGGGGACCTACGCCTACAACTGCCTCATGGCTCGCCGCCTCGCCGAACGCGGCACCCGCTTCGTGCAACTCTACCACCGCGGTTGGGACCAGCATGGAAACCTGCCTGCCCAAATCCGCATGCAGTGTGAAGATACCGACCAGCCGCAGGCAGCTCTGGTCAAGGACCTCAAGCGCCTCGGCATGCTCGACGACACGCTTGTCATTTGGGGCGGCGAATTCGGCCGCACCACCTACAGCCAAGGTACCCTCACCAAGGACAACTACGGCCGCGACCACCATCCGCGTTGTTTCACGATGTGGTTCGCCGGTGGTGGCACCAAGCCCGGCATCACCTACGGCAAGACCGACGACTACTGCTACAACATCATCGACAAGCCGATGCATGTACACGACCTCCACGCGACGCTCATGCACCTCATGGGCATCGATCACCAACGCCTCACCTATCGCTACCAAGGCCGCGACTTCCGTCTCACCGATGTTCACGGGCACGTCGTTCACGACATCCTGGCGTAAATCTTCGACCCGCTTTTTTATGACCACCCCCTCCCGCTTTGTGCGGGCAACCCTTGGTTTTGTTTTGGCGGGTTTGGCCACCGCCGCACTGGTGTTTTTAGGCATTGCGCCGGCACCACCGATCCCCGAGAAATGGATGCTTTTCATCGGGCGTTTCCACCCGCTCATCGTCCACCTTCCCATCGGTTTTCTCGCTGCGCTGACCGCACTTCAGGTCCTGTATTGGATTGTCCGCTCCGATTTTCGTGAGGCCACGCGCGTGTTACTTTGGCTATGCGCGCTCTCGGCGTTGGCCGCCACCGCTGTCGGCACCATGCTCACATGGCCGGGTGAGTACAGCGGGGAGCTGCTCTTCAATCACCGCTGGTTTGGCATCGCCACCTCGGCGGTGTGCGTGTGGATGCTCTTCGCTCATCACTTCTCCGGCCGCTTTGGCAGGGCGCTTTATTCGGGTCTCCTGATGGCATCGCTGGTTCTTGTTTCCATCACCGGTCACCACGGTGGATCGCTGACCCACGGCGAAGACTACCTCACCGCCCACCTACCTGTGGTTCTTGGTGGAAAACCCGAGCCGCTTCCCATCGACAAAGGCACCAAGGAGGATGCTGCGATTTATGCAGCGGCGATCCAGCCGATCATCGAGTCCAAGTGTGTGGAGTGTCACAACCCTGCGAAGAACAATGGAGATCTCCGCATGGACACCATGGAGTTGCTCCTTGCCGGTGGCAAACATGGCCCTGCGCTCAAGCCGGGTGACGCCGCTGCGAGCCTCATGATCGAACGAGCCAACCTGCCGCTCGATCACAAGGAACACATGCCGCCCGCAGGGAAGCCCCAGCTCACCGATTCCGAGCTCGAACTCCTTTCGTGGTGGATCGACCGCGGTGCCAAAGAACGCGTACCGCTCGTCGAAGACCTTCCGCCGCCAGCCGCCCTTGCGTTGCTCGAAAAGAACCTCGGCTTTCAAGTCGCCGCCCCCGAAGTGCCGATGCTCACATGGGAAGAAGTCGTCAAGGCCGGCGCACCGTTGGCCAAAGTTCCCAATCTTGCGGTGCGCCGTTCTTCGATGGACTCCGCGGCCTTGAATGTCTTCATCGCCTCCGATGCCCCAAACCCCGACGCGCTCATCGCCAGCCTCGATCCGATCAAGGCGAATATCGTCCTGCTCGATGCGGGCAAAACCAAAATCTCGGAAGCCGCGTTCCCTGCCATCGCCGAATTTGCCAACCTTGAGGAACTCCGCCTCCAGGAAACCGACACCGACGACCAGGATGTCGCCAAACTCTCCCCGCTCCGCAAGCTCCGGAAGATCAACCTCAACAGCACCGAGGTCACCGACCGCTCGGTGGAATTCATTTCCAAATTCCCGAACATCGTCCAACTCGCCGCATGGGACACCACCGTCAGCCCCGTGGCCGCCGATACCTTCATCAAGACCCGCTTCCCCGAAAACAAAAAGCGCCGCGTGGAGGAGGAAATCCACGCCCTCGAAAACCGCCTCGCCGCGATGAAAGTCGAAGTCCTCGGCATCGACATCCCCGAGCACCCGCTGCCGCCGATGGTCGATGGCACAATCTACTGGGCCCCGCTCGCGGCCTCCGCCTCGTCGGAATACGACACCAAATGGGCCGTCAAAAACCTCTACGATGGCAGTGTCAAACTCGCCGACATCGGCACGCCCAACAATCAAGGCGCCGACTACGCGGGCAAGGGGCCTGGACCATTTTATGTGGTCTACGACATGGGCTCTGAAATTGTTTTCTCTAGCCTCCTCTATGCCCAGCGCGGGTTGGCGGCCGACAAGGCCGGCAAAATCGAAGTCCGCGTCACTAACACCGACCCCGGCCAAGCCTCGAAGAGCATGGCGATCCTCAAACGTCCGGCGGATGCCGTGATCGAGCTGAAGCCCAGTGCCCCGAACGACCGCAAACTCGAGCGCTACGGATTACGCAAGGACCTCAAGGGGCGTTTCGTCGTATTCTCCATCAGCGGCCCGCTAAGCGCCGGCAATATCGGTGGCTATGAGCTCATCCTCGGCCGCTTCCCACTGGCCCGAGAGGAGCTTCTCGCTGCAGTCGCCGCCGACCCGGCCAAATACGGCACGCTCATCGGACCGAAGGCCACCGCCTCCGCAAGCAGCAACACACCACACACGCCGCCGGAGGGCCCCGTGAAATTTCTCGACCCCGCCATCAGCACGATTCCCTTCGCGTTTCATACTGACATCGAAGCGCACCCTTGGGTGAAAATCGCTTTCCCAAACAAAGTCCGCATCGCGGCGATCTCGATCGTCAACCGCCGCGAATACATGGAGCGCGCAGAGGGGCTTGAGCTCCAGCGCCTCGCAGACTCGGGCGAATGGGAAACCATTTGGAAATCCGAAAAACCCGAAGAGTCATGGAATCTCGACCTCACCGGCTTCAAACCCGAAGAGCGCGAAGGCAAGGAGTTTCGCCTGCATGTCGCCGCGGAAAAACCCACCTACCTTCACCTTTCGAATGCGGCCATCTGGGGCCAGGAACTCCAACCGCCAACACCACCACCTTCGCCCAAAAAATAACATGATCTAAGCCACCATGTTACCAGAGGGCACCCATGCTGCCATCACGCTCGGAGGGGCTGCCAATCAGTAAGCTGCCGCGTCGACCGCAAACTCATCGTCGGGTTCGCGATAGATGCCGCTACCCCAGTGCACATTTTTTTTAGAGATGCCAAACCAACCACCTCATTATGAAAACAGCATACTCTCGCTATCGAAAAGGGCAGGGGACCGATCTTGTGGTGTGGGTGAAAATCTGAGGCGACAAGAAAACCTCATTCAAAATTCGAAACGCCCCAAGCCAACGACGAGGACTAAAGTCATGATCAAAAATATTCCGCAGATGGCTTTTTCCATCGCTGCCACACTGCCCGCACTGCTCGCGCTTTTTTGCCAACCCGCCATTGCCGAGACGGTGCCAAGCGCGGACAACCCCGAGCAGGCCCACGCCGACTCGTTCAAAAAGCGCTTTGCCGCAGACCTGCGCCATCCACCGGAGTCCGAGGCGCGGCTGAACAAGTGGTTCCGCAATGACAAACTCGGGGTCTTCATCCACTTTGGCGCGTATTCCACCTTGGCTGGAAAATACAAGGGCAACTCCGACGGCCCACCCTATGCCGAGTGGGCGATGATGACCCACCGCATTCCATTGAAGGAATATCGCGAGGAGGTGGTTTCCCAATTCAACCCGCAGGAGTTCAATGCCGATGAGTGGGCTCGGACTTTCAAGGAAACCGGCATGAAGTATGTGGTGATAACTTCCAAGCACCACGATGGCTTCGCGCTCTTCAAATCGGGTGTCACGAATTACAATGTTGTCGATGGCTCGCCCTTCAAGCGAGACATCATTAAAGAGCTCGAGCAGGCCTGCCACCGCCACGGACTGAAGTTCGGCGTGTATTACTCGCAAGCTTTCGATTGGAGTGAGCCGGGCGCGCCATTTCCCAACACGGAAGCCATCCGGCAAATCCACCCCGAGCTTCCCGCCGACTTCGTGGCGAACAATAAAACCATGGATGAATACCTCGCCAAGAAAGCGTATCCGCAGGTCGAGGAGTTGATGAAAAACTACAAAATCGACCTAATTTGGTTCGACACTCCGGCATCGATGAAGCCCGAGCAAGGCAGGCGTCTCTTAGAAATCGTGCGCAAAAACAACCCCGATTGCCTCGTCAATTCCCGCGACTCCTTTACTGGCCAAAGGAGGAATGGAAGTTCGGGCAACTCGAGTTTTTCGACTATGTCTCGCTCGAGGACAAAGAGGTGCCTCCCCACAAACTTTCCCTCACCACCGAATCGCCCGACAGCGTGAGCACCTCTTATGGCTACAAGGCCCACGGCCCGGTGCGCTACCACAGCCTGCAGGAAATCATCCACCGCTTCGTCCACACCGTTTGCAGCGGCGGGAACTACCTCTTGAATTTCGGTCCGATGGGCAACGGCCAGGTCGACCCCAAGGCGCTCGAGCTTTTCCAAGGCGTCGCCGCGTGGATCAAGGACAACGGCGAATCGATCTACGGCACGCAGGCCAACCCGCTTCCAGGTCGCCCGTCGTGGGGCGATGCGAACCTCTCGAAGGACGGAAAAACCCTCTACCTGCATGTGATGCAGTGGCCCGCCGACGGCAAACTCACCGTCGAAGGCGTGACCCCGAAAGTCGCTGCGGTTTCCTTCCTCGCGCCCAAAGCGGCCGACCAGAAAATCGCATTCGAGCAGAAAAGCCAGAAGCTGTCGCTCACCCTGCCTGGTGCTGCCTCCGACACGAACGCGACCGTTGTGAAAATCACATTGGCGAAACCCTTTTGAGACGTCGTCAAAGACTGATCGCCGCCCGGCTTGGTCTTCTCTTCTGAGCCTTGATGTCTCCTAACGCCAAACGTCGATTATGAAGTAGACAAAGGCTTTTCGGAATTCAAGATCCCACGCGAATTTGCCACCTATCGCTATGGCTCGAGGCGCAATCATTACCAGGAGCGAGACAACGAAACTCCAAAACATTCCCGCATGCGTTGCCCATTCACATCAACAATTCTCATGAATAAAACCACACTCACCACCCTTGCCGCCTTGGGCTTGACCATCGTCGCGCCGTGCCATGCCGCGCCTGTGGCTTCGGTCTCTAACGCCGCCATCGAAGCGCGTTTTGAAAATGGCGAACTCATCATCGAATCGAAACAAGCCGGACCTGCCAAACTCGTCTCGCGCCCCCTCGATGGGCAGGCCACCGCAACAGTGCAAGGCACTGCGTTGCGCTTGTTCCGCCCCGACAAACGCCCACTTCTCAGCGTCACCATCGCCAAAAACTCGCCCTTCGCCTTGGTGCAATCCATGCATCAGGAACCGAAAGAGGGGACCAACCTGAAGAACGACCGCTTTCTTGATGCCAAGCTCGACCTCGGCATTCCCGCCCAAAAACTTGCCACTCTAGGCACCACGGGTCTTACCGGGGTCGACCAACATCCCGGCAGTCATGTGTTTCTCGCCATCGCCGACCCTGCCACGCGCCGCGGCATGGTCGCCGGCTTCACCACTTTCAAAAAAGCCGATGGCATTCTGTTCTCAGGCCGCAACGGCGATGCCGTGACCTTTGCCGCGCAAAACGATTACGGCCGCTACCTGCTGCCTGCCGGTAAAACGGTTTCTGGTGAGACCCTCGCTATCGGCTTCTTCGCCGATGCCCGCCTCGGCCTCGAGCAATGGGCAGACGCTACCGCCAAAGTTCACAACATCCGCCTCAAGCCTCGTATGGCCGGCTACTGCACCTGGTATAGCCAACCGCACGGCGGCGCTGGCGATGAAAAAAACATCCGCGTGGTGACCGACTTCGCTGCCAAGGAACTTGCACCGTTTGGCTTCAACTATGTCCAGATCGACGACTACTGGCAGGACGGCGAGCGCCGCAAAGGCCCGGCGAAGGTCTTTGAAAGGGTCAACCCGAAAGGCCCCTATCCCTCCGGCATGAAGCCCTCCGCCGATTACATCCGCTCGAAGGGCCTCACGGCAGGCATTTGGTACATGCCCTTCTCTGGCGATCACGAAGACCCCTGGTTCCAAGACAAGCTCGATTGGTTTGCGAAAAATCCTGACGGAACGCCGTATTTCACCAGCTGGGGCGGGGGCTCGCTCGACCTCACCAACCCCAAAGTGCAAGACTATGTCGAGCGTATCGCAAAACTCACCACGAAGGATTGGGGATATCGTTTCCTCAAACTCGACGGTCTTTGGACCGGCTTTGCCGCCGCGCAAACCTATATCGCCAATGGCTATAAACCCGACGATCTCGGCATCGCCACCGTTCACAACCCAAAGCTGACACCCTACGAGGCCTATCAGCAGGCCTTTGCCAGACTCCGCAAAGGAAGCGCTGATGGCACCTACATCCTCGGCTGTTGTGCGCCGCAAAACATGCGCTCCTTCAGCGGTGCCATCGGCAATGTCGATGCCATGCGCGTCGGACCCGACAACGGACCGGATTGGAGCACGCTTCAAGCTGGGCCGATCCACGGCTCGAACCGATACTTCTTCCACAACCGCATCTGGCACAACGATCCCGATCCGGTCTATATCCGCGCTTCGGTCCCAATCGATCAGGCCCGCACCATCGTTTCCTGGGTCGCCATGAGCGGCATGCTCAATGCCAGCAGCGAATGGTATCCAAACCTGCCGGCCGAACGAGTGGATTTGCTCCGCCGCTCCCTGCCTGCGCACAACTTCAATGCGCGTCCGCTCGATTTGTTCGAGACCGCCTTGCCGCAGGTGTGGCATGTGGCCAACCCCGCACAACCCAACCGTCACCTGATCTCACTGTTCCATTGGAATGCCTACGCGCCGGGCAACATCTCGCGCACCATCGACAAGCTCGACCTCCCGGCAGGCGAGACCTGGGTGGGCTACGAATACTGGTCGAACACCCTCGTGGCACCTTTCAGCGATCGCCTCGAAACCAGCATCGCTCCGGCTTCTTGTAAGATCATCTCGCTCGTCGCTCTGCGCCCGAATCCACAGATTTTGGGCAGCTCCCGCCACATTACCCAAGGCCTCATGGACCTGCGTGACGAGGCATGGTCGGCATCGAAATCAACCCTCTCGGCTTCCAGCGATGTCATCGCCAAGGATCCCTACGAAGTTCGCATTCTCGCATCCGGCGATGCAAGCAAGGCGGCCATGGTCACGCTCGACAAAGCCTCCACCAAGGCTGGCGTCACCGCCGAAATCCAACAACGCGGTTCACTCGTCCGCCTCACCCTGAAGTCGCCCGACTCGCGTCGCATTTCCTGGTCCTTGAAATTTGAAAAGACCGCCGATGCCGCGATCGCCAATGTTTCGGTGAAGAACCTCGCCGTCAAATCCGCCGCTTACGGCCGCGTGGAGCTCGCCTGGGAAAAATCCAATCACCTTTGGATCGTTCGCCGCGACGGCGGTCAGCCGGTACTCGTCGATCAAGCAAGCTATGTCGACTCGAGTCCGACGCCGGGCCGCGAGCATGTGTATGAAGTCGCCGTCTGGTCGGGTCAAAAATCCGGCGCCCCCGTGAGCATCAAAGCCACGACTCCGAGCATCCCCGATCTTGGCCCCTTGCCGCCAGCACCTGAGATCCACCTCTCCGATCTTGAGCCGCAAGAAGCAAGCGCCGGTTCCGGCCAAGTGCAAAAAGACAAAACCTCTGTCGGCTCCGTGCTCACCATCGGTGGCGAGCGCTTCGAGCGCGGCATCGGCACCCATGCCAACTCGGTCATCACCTATCCGCTCAAGCCCGAATACCGCCGCTTTGTCGCGGTGGTAGGACTCGACGACAAGCAACGCAAACAAAAATCCGGCTCAGTTGAGTTCATTGTTTGCATCGTTCGCGAAGACCGCACGCTTTCTGAAAGCGCCCGCTCGCCAAAGCTCACCTGGGACAAGGCCGGTCGTTGGCATTTCGATATCCCCATCCCCACCGGCGCCCGCGCCATCCAACTCGTGGTCGAGGATGCGGGTGACGGCAATAACGGCGACCTCGCCGATTGGGCTAGGGCCGGATTTTCCACGAAGGAGTAATTCCATCGTCCTCGCTGCTGAAGTGGTGGGCATGCCCCAGCGCACGCCCACCGCATGAGCGGATGGAACAGTTCAGCCGTGTGGTGATCCCTTGATTTTTTTGCGCCAATTGTCCGGGGATACGCCGTACGCTTTTTTGAAGGCGGCCGAGAGGTGAAAAGGAGAGCTGAAGCCGGAGGCATCTGCGATGGAGGCCAAGGTCTCGTCGCTCGATGCGAGGATGCGTTGTGCGCGCGAAAGTCTTGAGCGCAAGAGATACTGCCATGGCGGGATGCCGGTCTGTTCCTTGAAGATTTTTCGGAAATAGGAATACCCCACGCCGAGTTTGCACGCGAGTGCCTCGAGGTCGACCGCTTCGCCGCGGTGTGCGGCAAGGTATGCTTCGGCGCGGCGCACCACGTCGGAGAATCGCGGGCGATTCTTGCTGGCATTGGGAAATTCCGCGCACAGGCCGAGCAGGTGATGAGCGGCGTTGGCGAGTTCGGGCACGGTGTGTGTTTGCTTGCCACTGAGCATGGCATGCAATTTGCCAAAAACTTCTTCAATGCCGGTGGCGCCGACCTCATGAAAAACGCATTGCCGCGGATTGAGGATGCCGTCCTGGATCAATCGCCTCACCACCCATCCATCCAGCTCCACCCATTGCTCCTTCCATCCGGTTTTGGGATCCGGGCGATAGCGGTGCCACTCGCCGGGCAGCAAAAAAAACGCCGAGCCGGAGTAAACCCGCTGCCGTCCGCGCGTCGCGGTTTCCAGCCACCCTTGGCCTTCGATCAAATGAATGATCTGAAGGGTTTGCAGGGTGCGCCCTATTTTAGGGTCAAAATCATGATCCGATGGGTGACCGGGCAGGGGATACTTCTGGCGGGAGTCAACCCGCGCGACGCCACAACCAAGGACTTTGACTCCCCAACGGGCCCGCTCCGGTGTCGATGGGATATAGATAAAATAGTCGCGCAATTTTTGGGTCATATTTTGTATATTAAAAAAATGTTTCAGATTCCCTCATGCGAGGCAATGAAATAGTCTGAGAGCTTACACATCGTCATTTCGTGCATCAGCCAAACCCGCCTTCATACATCATGAGCCAATACGAGAACGCCCGCCAGCAATACGCATCCCTCGGTGTCGATACTGAGGCAGCTCTTCAAACTCTCGCACAAACGCCGATCTCCTTGCACTGCTGGCAAGGAGATGATGTCGGCGGGTTTGAAAAGGATGGCTCGACGCTTTCCGGCGGCGGCATCCAGGCGACGGGCAACTATCCCGGCAAGGCCCGTACGATTGACGAACTCCGCTCCGACCTCGACAAGGCGCTCTCGCTCATTCCCGGCAAACATCGTTTGAATCTTCACGCCTGCTACGCCGATCTCTCGGGCGGCCGCGTGGATCGCGATGCCTACACGATCGCCCAATTCCAAAGTTGGGTCGATTGGTGCAAGGCGAGGGGATTGGGCATGGATTTCAACCCCAGCTACTTTTCCCACCCACTCGCATCGGACGGTCTCACGCTCACGCATCCGGATGAAAAAATCCGCCAATTTTGGATCAACCACGGCATTGCCTGCCGCAAGATTGGCGCGGAGATCGCCAAACAGCTTGGCTCGCCGGTGGTGACGAATGTCTGGATTCCCGACGGTTCGAAGGATCTGCCCTACGACCGGAAGTCGCCGCGCGAAAGACTTGCCGCATCGCTCGATGCAATCTTTGCCGTGCCGGTCGATCGCAAGCTCAACATCGATGCGGTGGAGAGCAAACTCTTCGGCATCGGTTCGGAGAGTTATGTCGTCGGCTCGCACGAATTCTACCTTGGCTACGCGGTGAAAAACCAACTCCTCTACTGCCTCGATGCCGGGCATTTCCATCCCACCGAAAACCTCTCGGACAAAATTTCCTCCGTGTTGCAATTTGTCCCCGAGATCCTGCTTCATGTCAGCCGCGGCGTGCGCTGGGACAGCGACCATGTCGTGTTGATGGACGATCCCACGCGCGCGATCATGGAGGAGCTTGTACGCGGCGGCTTCCTTGGTCGCACGCACATCGGCCTCGATTTCTTCGATGCCAGCATCAACCGCATCGCCGCATGGGTCATCGGCACCCGCTCGACGATCAAGTCCCTGCTCGCCGCCTTGCTCGAGCCGGCCGCGCTGCTGCGCGAGGCTGAGAACGCCGGTGATTTCACCACCCGCCTTGCGCTGCTGGAAGAGTCAAAGACCCTGCCGCTCGGCGCCGTTTGGCAGGAACACTGCCGCCGCCAAAATGTCCCCGGCGATGCTTCGTGGATCGCCGAGGTCAAGAACTACGAAAAGCAGGTGCTGGCAAAGCGCGCATGATCAGGCGCAAAATTTTTTAGCGAACCGCAACACCAGAAAATCCGAATTCGTTACATGAGTTTCTCCCTTCTGCATCCCAGAGACCAAATCGTCGATACCATGGCGCGGATTTACGCGCACAACATGACGACCACATCCGGCGGCAATGTCTCGGTGCGCGATGAGAATGGCGATATTTGGATCACTCCCGCACGGGTCGATAAAGGCAAGTTGCTTGCCACCGACATCGTGTGCGTGCGCGCCGATGGCACCTGCGACGGAGCACATCCGCCCTCGTCGGAACTGCCGTTCCACCTCGGCATCTATCAAGCGCGACCAGACATCCATGCCATCGTCCACGCGCATCCGGGGTCCTTGGTGAGCTTCAGCATTTGCGGGCAAGTGCCAAACACTCGGCTCTTCCCTGAGGCGTGGAATGTATGTGGCGAGGTGGCCTTCGCTCCCTACGCGTTGCCGGGCAGCAAGGCGCTTGGCGACCACATTGCCGCGCAGTTTGCCTCCAAGGCACAACCCAACTGCGTGGTGCTGGAAAACCACGGCATCGTCGTTGGTGGTCACGATCTCTCCACGGCATTTCAAAGGTTCGAGACGCTGGAGTTCACTGCAGACACCGCGATCAATGCCTGCCAACTCGGTGGCATGCGCCATCTCGACGACGCGCAACTCGCGCTGGCGGCCAAGCCGCGCAATCAACTGCCCGAACGCGCCGCCGTGCCGCTCTGCAGCCGCGGCAAAGAACTTCGCAAAGAGCTGTGCGAATTCATTCACCGGGCCTATGCCCACCGCTTGGTGACGAGCACCTGGGGGAGTTTCTCCGCGCGCGTGGATGCCGACACCTTTCTCATCACGCCCTCCTGCGTGGATCGCCGCGAGCTGACCCTCGCCGACATCGTGATCGTGCGCGAAGGTGAACGCGAGCCGGGCCTGCTGCCGAGTCGCGTGGTGAAATTGCATCGCGCGGTTTATCGCGCCCATCCGGAGGTCAACGCCATCGTCAACGCCCTGCCGGTGAATGGCACCGCATTTTGCGTGAGCGATTTCGCGCTCGATACCCGCACGATTCCCGAGAGCTATCTTTTCCTGAAGGATGTGAAAACGATTCCGTTCGAGCATGCCTTCGGCGACGGCGCAGAGATCGCCTCGCGCATCGGCCCCGCCAATCCGGTGGCGCTGCTCGAACACAACGGCGTGCTGGTCGCTGGTCGCACGGTGCTCGATGCCTTCGATCGCCTCGAAGTACTCGAAGCCACTGCCGCCGCGATCATCCGCGCAAGGGCGCTTGGAAACATCCGCCCCATGTCGGATGCTGTCATTGAAGAGCTGACCACTGCCTTCGCGGGGGTCTGATCCCAACATAAAACAACCCATAACCCCACCACCCACCCACCATGAATCCCATCCTCGGCGTCATTTTTCACTGGCTCGGCGGCCTCGCCTCCGGCTCTTTTTATGTTCCTTACAAGGCGGTCAGAAAATGGTCGTGGGAAACCTACTGGCTCGTTGGCGGCGTGTTTTCCTGGATCATTTGCCCCTGGCTCCTTGCGTCGATCCTGACCAAGGATGTCACCGGTGCGATCAGCAGCCAGCCTATCTCCACCTTGGCGTGGACCTATTTCTTCGGAGTGCTTTGGGGCTTCGGTGGTCTGACCTTTGGTTTGGCGATGCGTTACCTTGGAATGTCGCTCGGCATGGGCGTGGCGCTTGGCTACTGCGCCGCCTTCGGCACGCTGCTGCCGCCGATTCTCAAGACCTTCATGCCCGAGATACCGGTGGGTGAATCCATCGGCCAGATCGCGGCAACATTCCCGGGCAAAATCACGCTGCTTGGCGTCGTCGTTTGCTTGCTCGGCATCTGGGTGGCCGCGCTCGCGGGTGCCAACAAGGAAAAGGAAATGCCCGCCGAGGAGAAACAGAAATCCATCAAGGAGTTCGATTTCAAGAAGGGCCTGCTCGTCGCCACCTTCTCGGGCGTGATGAGTGCCTGCTTCAGCTTTGGTCTCACCGCGGGTGAGCCGATTGGCAAAGCCTCGGTCGCTCTGGGTACCGATGAACTTTGGTCCGGTCTGCCCAGCCTCATTGTGGTGATGTTCGGTGGCTTCACCACCAACTTCATCTGGTGCGTGCTGCTCAACCTCAAAAATAAAACCGGCTACCAGTATCTCGCCAGCAAGGCGCGTCCGGAGCATGCCGGATTGGTCGCCAGTGGAGGCGATCATGGCGGCGGCGGTGGCACCCCGATGAAGATCGACAAGGACGACCTTCGCATTCCGATGCTCGGAAATTATTTCTTCTCTGCGCTCGCCGGCAGCATCTGGTACTTTCAGTTTTTCTTCTACTCCATGGGACACATCCGCATGGGCGGCTCGGATCCCGATGGTTTTGGCTTCTCGTCATGGACCCTGCACATGGCATCGATCATCATTTTCTCGACAGCATGGGGTTGGATTTTCCGCGAGTGGAAGGGCTCTTCGAAAAAAACCTACACCCTCATCGTGTTGGGGATCCTGACGCTCATTCTCTCCACCATCATCATCGGCTACGGCACCTACCTCAAAGGAGTGCCTGCCGCCGGGCATTGAGCGGCCTCTTTTATTCTAGAAGGTTCAGTCTCAGAACATCGGGCACACTTGGGCGGAGTGATGCTCGCCAAAAGCAGCATGCATTCTGCCTTGGAATGAAACCTAAAAATTGAACCAGAAGACTGAATTTGGCTTCAAATCGATGAGGGCGAAGTAAGCTCTGCCCATGGACGGCAGACCCTCCACGTGGCGGTGTTTTTTAAGCGCCAAGCCCCCGCTTTCATCCCATCATCCAAACGGATGATAGCCAAAAGGCCGATTTTATTCATGATTTCTATAGTTCACCGTTGAGTAAACTCAACTTTTGTTGAATATCCATCCGCGTGAAACCAATCAAATTTCCTGCCATTCTGCTCGGCCTGCTGATGCCGTTGGCGGCAAGCCGTGCCGCCGAGGTGAGGGGGCTTCGCGGCGAATTTCGGGTCAATCCGCCTGCCATCGTCCCCCTCAAACCCGCCGCTAAAGCTGTATGCATGAAGTTTATCCGCATGGAAAACAACCCCGCCACTTGTGCGGTGGGCTCGGGCGCCCATCGTTTCCAGGCGCCTCTCACGAAAGCTCTCAAATAAACTAGAATAGAAAAAATCATGAAGAAGACCATGTTTTTGAATATCGCCACGGCCATGCTGGTCGCAGGTCTGCGTGCGGCGGATTTGTCGGCAGTGCCGCAAATCAACGAAACCAAAGAGCAACGCGATGAGCGGATGCTGTGGTTCCGCGATGCGAAGTTCGGAATGTTCATCCACTGGGGGCCTTGCTCGGTCGCGCAGAAGGAAATCGGTTGGGGGCGCAATGCCAACCGCCCGTGGGACATCAACGGCATTCAAATCCCGCGCACAGAAGATCCCGAGTACGACAACTTATACAAAAAGTTCAACCCCACCAAATACAACGCCGATAAGTGGGTGCGCTTCGCGAAGGAATCGGGCATGAAGTACATGGTGCTGATCGCCAAACACCACGACGGATTCTCGATGTTCGATTCGAAGCTGACCGATTACAAAATCACCTCGTCCCCTTACCGCAAAGACATCGTCAAGCAGTTTGCCAACGCGTGCCACAAACACGGCATGAAGCTTGGTCTCTATTACTCGACCCGCGATTGGTACCACCCGGACTATCTCGTCGGCGACAACGCGAAGTACGACGAATGGTATCGCAAACAAATCGAAGAGTTGCTCACCAACTACGGTGAGGTCGATTTGGTTTGGTTCGACCATGTCGGCGGATTTGACTGGGGTAAGTGGAAGTTTGATGAGCTCTTCTCGATGATGTACCGCTTGCAACCCAAGCTCATCGTCAACAACCGCGCGGCGGCATTTTGCGGACCGAAAACCCCGGAAGACCGTGGCCCGGCCAGGCCGGAAATCGCAAAGGCGGCACGCGGCGATTACGATACGCCCGAAGGCCGCATCGGCGCCATGAATCTGGCACGCGATTGGGAGTCCTGCATCCACGTCGGCCAAGGTTGGTCATACCGCGGCGAGGACGGCTTCAAGGGGCCGGAGGATTGCATCAAGATGCTGGTGAGCTGCACAACCGGTGGCGGCAACCTGCTGTTGAATTTCGGTCCGCGTCCCGACGGCACCTTTGCCGAAGGTGAGGCCAAAGTTGCACACGCGATGGGCGCATGGCTCAAGAAATACGGCACCGCCATCTACGGCACGCGCGGTGGTCCGTATCGCAACGGCGGATGGGGCGGCAGTTGCCACAAGGGAGACAAGCTATTCCTCCATGTCTTTGAATGGGGAGAAAAAGGGCTGGCCTTCGACCCGCTGCCTTACAAGGTGAAATCCGCGCGAACCCTCGATGGCAAGCCGGTGGTGTTCAATCAAAACGACGAGGAGCTCAGCATTCAGCTCGAGCAGGCCGCCCGCGACACGCCGGTCACGGTGGTCGAGCTGACGCTGGAAAAACCGATCGAAGAAGGCACCTTTGTCGGCAATGCTCGCACAAACTCCGATGGCCTCTGGGAGTTTGGCAAGATCCTTAGTGAGAACGCCAAATTGCAGCTCAGCAGCAGCTCGCAATATGATGTGGCTGCCGATCACGACAAGCTCTTCAAGGGCGAAAAATCCAAACGCGGTTACGCATTCCACACCGGCGACGAAAAAACCCCCTGGGCCAAGGTCGACATCGGAATGGTCAAAAACGTCAAGGCAGTCGTCATTGAGAATCGTCCCGGCGAAAAACGCACCGAAGGCCTGATCCTTTCCACTTCGGAAGACGGAGTGAACTGGGAGAAATCGTGGCATGCCATCAAGTGGGAGCCGCGGTGGATTGTGCCGATCACGCGCTTCCATGCAGGCATCAATGCCCCCGGTCGTCCGGTGCGTTACCTGAAACTTGAAACCACCGGAGATAAACCTCGCGCGCTGATCCTCAACCGCTTGACTGTTTACGGCGACGAATGATCGTCAAGCCATGGCGCTCGGTAGCATCTGGTTGAAATCAATCACGCATGCTGCCGAGCGATGTTCTGCCACCACCACACCAGATCATCATGAGACATTCTCTCTCAACTTTGGCGGTGCTTTGCATCGCCAGCCCCGCGCTATTCGCGGCTGCGCCCACTGCACCCAACTTAAACGTCTTGCGCGCAGAAGTCGAAGCACTTGGCAAATTGACCAAGGCTCCGAAATACGAGGTGGTGGTGAGAGGCGATGCTACTGCTAATCTCAAGCCGATCCTTTTCGAAGGTTTGGAATACCAGGGCAAACCGACGAAGGTTTTTGCTTGGCTGGGGGTTCCCGAAAAAAGTGAGGGCAAGGTGCCTGCGGTGGTTCTCGTGCACGGTGGGGGAGGGGCTGCATCGAAGAGATGGGTCAAAAATTGGAACGACCAGGGCTACGCGGCCATCAGCTTATCATTGGAGGGCCAAATGGATTACGATCCCGCGCTCAAGGGATACGGCAAAAACCCGAATGGTGGACCGGCGCGCCCCGGCATCTTTGGTGACTCTGCCGCCCCGATCAAAGACCAGTGGATGTATCATGCCGTCGCCGATGCGACGCTCGGTGCCGCTTTGCTGAGAAGCTTGCCAGAAGTAAACCCCGCCAAGGTCGGCATCTGTGGATGTTCGTGGGGCGGCATCATCACCGCCACCGTCATCGGCATCGACCCCCGCTACGCGTTTGCGATTCCCGTTTATGGCTGCGGCGGGCTGGATGTCATTCCCAACCACTACGGCCGTGCCCTTGGCGGTAACGAGCTCTACCAAAAAGTTTGGGATGCCAACCTGCGCATGAACCGCGCACGCATGCCGATCCTCTGGCACTCGTGGCCGCAAGACGCCCACTTCTCGATGGAGGCGGTCAATAAATCGCGCAAAATGGCGGGCAGCAAAGAGTCCATCTTGTGCCTGATCCCCGGCATGGGCCATGGCAATTTGGAACACCGTCCCGAGTGGTTCGCGTTTGCCGATAGCGTCATCAAAGACGGCATGTCATGGATTCGCGAAAAATCCTCCAAGCTCGAAGGCGGCAAAGTGCAGGCGACCTTTGATTCGAAAAAGCCGCTCGAGTCGGCCGTCCTCGTCTCGACCACCGGCACCGGCCACACCGGTACGCGCACTTGGGTGGAAACCCCCGCGACGGTCACCCATAACGGTGGCCTGTGGGTGGCGAATGCAACCGTGCCCACGGGAACGACTGCTTGCTTCATCAACGTCAAAAACGGAGTGCTCAACGTTTCGTCTGATTACTTCGAGATCAAATGATCGCCCGCCCCATGCATCCAAGATCAAAAATGGTATCAAGGAGACTAAGCCGCTTTGAGGATGACAAACGCGATAGGATAGCACAAAAACCCATTATGACTCTAACCGCATTTTGAGTCGCCAACGAGCCACTATTTTCATTAGTTAAGAAAAATGCCTGCTACAAGTTCTCTACCAATCGCTCCCGAAACCGTTCGCAAAATCAAGCTGCCATCCGGCCGTGAAATGCCCGCGCCGGCCTACGGCACTTTTCATTCGGACTGGGCGCAGGCGCTCATGAAGGACGCCACGATCGAGGCCGTCCGCCTCGGTTGGCGGCACCTCGATACCGCCCGCGCTTACGAGAATGAGAATCTCATCGGCGAGTCGATCCGCGAGTCGATCAAGCGCGGTCACATCAAGTCGCGCGACGAGTTGTTCATCACCGGCAAGTTGTGGAACGGCCACATGAATCCGAAGGATGTCGCGCCCGCGCTCGAAGCAACTCTGCGCGATCTCGGCATCGACGAGATCGATTTGTATTTGAACCACTGGCCTTGGCCGAATGTGCACGCACCCGGCTGCACGGGAGACCACCGCAACCCCGATGCCGTGCCTTACATCCACGAGGCTTACCTCGAGACTTGGGCCGAAATTTGCAAACTGAAGAAGGCCGGAAAAATCATCGACATCGGCACCTCCAACCACACCCGCGCCACGATGGAACTCCTCCTGCGCGATGTCAGTGCGGATGAACGCCCGGTCTGCAACCAGATGGAGCTCCACCCGCTTTTCCAGCAAACGGATCTCCGCCGCTACTTTGAATCGGAAGGCATCGTCTGCACCGGCTACATGGCGATGGGTTCGCCGAAGCGCCCGAGCCGCGACAAATTCAAGGAACACCGCTCGGACATGCACGACCCGGTCATTCAGGAAATCGCCCGCGAGTGTGGCGTCTCCGCCGGTCAGGTCTGCCTCGCCTGGGCCGCCCAACGCGAGAATCACAGCGGCGGCTATGTCGTGATGTCCACCAACTCGGAGCGCATTTTGGAAAACCTCATCCCCGCCACGAAAGACATCCTCAGCGCCGATCAAATGCTCCGGATCAGCGGTGACGGAACCGATGAAAATCCCGGCATCGACGCCAACAACCGCTTGATCTGGGGTCAGGTCTTCCTCTGGCCCGAAGCCGATGGCGATTGGCGCCTCCTCTGGGACGACTCCCAGGTGTTCCTCACCCGCGAGGGCTACCAGCAATTCAAAAAATCCTGGGACGCTCACCACGCCGTACAAATCAAAAACACCCACCAAATTGCGAAATGAAAGAAGTCGGAATGATCAATGGTCACATCGACTCGGCGCTCACCCGCCAAGGTCATGGTGATTTGATGATGGTGGTGGATGCTGGCTTTGCCTGCCCGGATCATGTGGAGGTCATCGACATCGCGTTGCGTGAAGGCGTGCCGACCGTGCTCGAAGTGCTCGACGAGCTGCGCAAGGTCCACTCGGTTGAAAAAATCGTGATGGCCCATGAAACGCGCGAGCACAACCCGACGCATTTCAAAAAGGCCTCCAAGGCCTTCGGCAAGAGCGTCGAAGTGGAAGCCATTCCCCACAGCGAGTTCAAACAACGGAGCCATCAGGCCAAAACCATCGTTCGCACCGGCGACTTCACCGCGTGGGGAAATGTGATGTTGGTCTCCGGCGCCGGCAACCGTTGGAAAATGGAAAAAAAGTAAACCTATGAGACAAGCCATCATGACCAAACCGGGGCACATCGAGTTCCGGACTGCCGAAGAGCCCGTTGCCGGACCCGGCGAAATTCTCCTTCGCATCAAAAAAATCGGCGTCTGCGGATCCGACATCCATGTCTGGCACGGCGAACACCCCTACACGCCGTATCCTGTGATCCAAGGCCACGAATTTTCCGCCGTGGTCGAAGCCGTCGGCGCGGGCGTGACGAAGGTCAAGCCCGGCATGAAGGCCACTGCCGCCCCGCAGCAAGTCTGCGGAAATTGCAATCCCTGCAAGCGCGGGGATTATCACATTTGCGACAGCCTCAAGGTACGTGGTTTCCAGGCTCCGGGCTGCGCGCAGGATTTGTTCATCACCACCGAGGAACGGATCGTACCGTTTCCCGAAAGCCTCAGCTTCGAGCAGGGCGCACTGATCGAGCCAGCCTCCGTCGCCGCACATGCCACCAACCGCGTACCGACGCTCAAAGGAAAAAATGTCCTCGTCACCGGTGCTGGCACGATCGGCAACCTTGTCGCGCAAGCCGCGAAATGCCGGGGCGCGAAAAAGGTGCTCATCACCGACCTGAGCGACTTCCGCCTGCAAAAGGCACTCGATGCTGGCATCGACGGTGTATGCAACGTGCGCAACGAAAAGCTCGCCGAGAAGTGCAAGGCGTTCTTTGGCGATGAGGGATTTGATGTCGCCTTCGAAGCCGTGGGCCACGAGCGCTCGCTCGATGATGCGATCCAGAACATCCAAAAGGGCGGCGACATCGTGGTGCTCGGCGTCTTTGGTGGGAAGCCCAGCGTCGACATGTCCACCGTCGGCGACCGAGAAATCAGCCTCATCGGCACGCTCATGTACCGCCAAGACGATTACGCGCAAGCGGTCGAATGGATCGCTTCGGGAGCGATGAAAACCTCTCTCCTCGTCACCAAACATTTCCCATTCGAGGACTACGAAAAAGCCTATCACTTCATCGAAAAGGAAGCCGACAAGACTCTCAAGGTCGTCATTGATCTCGACTGATACGCAACCCATACCCAACCCATACCAATTCACCCTACTCCACCATGAACATCTCCCCAATCGATGTGGCGGTCATCGCCATCTATCTCATCGGCATCACCGTCTTCGGCATCTGGGTCGGTTACCGCAAGAACGCCTCCTCCGACCAATACTTCCTCGCCAACAAATCACTCGGCTGGTTCACGGTGGGTGCGGCCGTGTTTACCTCCAACATCTCCACGATTCACCTCGTGGGTCTGGCGGCCGGCGGTGCGAAGGACGGAATGGTGATCGGCAACTTCGAATTGATGGCCTGCACGACGCTCATCCTGCTCGCGCTGATTTTTGCGCCGTTTTACATCAACTCGGCGGTGAAAACTCTGCCCGAGTTCCTTGAGCGCCGTTATTGCCCATCGGCGCGCACCTTCATGGCGGTGATCGGTTTGCTGGGCGCGCTGCTCATTCACATCGGCATCAGCCTCTTTGCCGCGGCGAAGGTTTTTGAAAGCTTCCTCGGGGTTCCGATGGTTTGGACGATTATCGTCCTGTCACTTTTCACGGTGGTGTATACGGTACTTGGCGGACTCAAGGCCGTGGTGATGACCGAAAACATCCAGGTGGTTTTGCTCCTCCTTGGTGCAACCTTGGTGACCGTTCTGGGGATCTACGCGTTGCCTTCCGTGGGCGTCAACGACATGGCAAGCTTCCGCGCTGCACTGCCGGACGATCACATGAAAATGCTTCACCCGCTGGTGAACTCCAAGGGCCACCTGAGTGAGTTCTCATGGCTTGGCATTCTTCTCGGCTATCCGATTCTCGGCATTTGGTATTGGTGCGCCGACCAGACCCATGTCCAGCGCGTCCTCGCTGCACGCAGCTTGAAGGACGGTCAAAACGGTGCGCTGTTTGCCGGATTCCTCAAAATCACGCCTGTCTTCCTCATGGTGCTTCCTGGCTTGATCGGCTATGTGCTCTGGCAAAAAGGTGCCTTTCAGTTGCTCAATGCCCCGGGAACCAACCACCCCGACTTCAACACGATGCTGCCTGCATTGATCAACCACTTGGTGCCGGTCGGTCTCAAAGGGCTCCTTGCAGCGTGCATGGCTGCGGCGTTGATGAGCTGCATGGCTGCGGCACTCAACAGCTGCGCCACGCTGATCTCGATGGACATGGTCAAGCGCATCCGCCCCGAGTCGTCCGACGATAAGGTGGTTTTCATCGGCCGCGTTGCGACAGCGGTCATCATGTTGCTTGCGATGCTTTGGTCCACGCAGGGCGATCAGTTCGGAACGATCTTTGAAGCGATCAATAAAATCCCGATGACCTTTGCTCCCGCGGTCACGACCGTTTTTGTGCTCGGTGTACTTTGGAAACGCGGAACCAAAGAGGCGGCGATGACGACCCTCTACCTCGGGTCGCTGATCGGCGTGATTTATTTCATCATCGATATGCCAGGTGTTGGTCGGATGTTCCTCGGCGAGTTGGCTCACCCCAATTTCCTCGGGCTGGTTTCCGATCCCGTATCGGGCTTGGGCATTCCCTTCATGCTCGTCGGCCCGATGATCGCCGTTCTGTGCATTGCGATCTACATCGTCACGAGTCTGCTGACTCCAGCGATGGACGAAGCGGAGGTCGCCAAGGTTTGCTGGGACCACCCGCTTGCCTTCCTCAAGGGACCGGTGACGGCGCTGAGCGACCCACGAATCGTGACGCTGTTCCTCCTCGGCTCTTTGGTCGTCATTTACCTCTGGCTGCGCTAAAAAATGGCATTGGCTCCACTGGTTGTCGGCATCGGCGAGGTGCTGTGGGATGTGTTTCCGGATGGCAAAAAGCTCGGCGGTGCCCCGCTGAACTTCAGTCATCACTGCGGGCAACTCGGTGCTCGCGCGTTTCCCGTCAGCGCCGTCGGGGCGGATGCCGAAGGCGAGGAGATACGCCAAATTTTCGCATCAAAAAAACTTGTGGGTGATCATGTGCAAACAGATCCCGCGCATCCGACGGGGCGGGTGAATGTGACTTTGAAGGATGGCAAGCCAAGCTACGAGATCCTGCGTGAAGTCGCATGGGATTTTATCCGCTTCGATTCAAAGCTCCGCGATCTTGCCTCGCGAGCGGATGCGGTCTGTTTTGGATCGCTTGCTCAACGCGGTCCTGTTTCCCGTGCGAGCATTCATGAGTTTCTCGATGCCATGCGCCCAGACGCGCTGCGAATTTTCGATGTGAACCTGCGCCAAGATTTTTATTCGAAAGAGATCATCAAAGCATCGCTTCAACGCGCAAACATCCTCAAGCTCAGCGACGAGGAATTGCCGGTGCTCGCGGAAATGTTTGGCCTCGCCGGTGAGGTTCACGCCCAACTCCAAGGTCTGCGCGAGATGTTCGGCCTTCGACTCGTCGCCTACACGCGAGGAGGGGAGGGGAGCCTGCTCATTGCAGCCGACGACATTTCCGATCACTCGGGGTTTCCTACCACGGTCGTCGACACTGTTGGCGCGGGGGATTCTTTCACCGCCACACTTTGCATGGGGTTTTTGCAAAAGCTCCCGCTTGCGGAGGTCAACCGCCGCGCCAATCAAGTGGCCGCCTTTGTTTGCTCGCAGGCGGGCGCGACGCCACCACTGAATCTACAGTTTGCATAAAAATTTTCATACGCCCACCGACCAAGGTTTTACCGACCTCTGATCAGCGACGCCGTGCTTCCTCAGGGCTACTCAGAACAAATAGACGACATGCCACCCCACGCATCTCCCAACTCCACTTCGGTCATCATGAAATCACAGTCCGCCATCCGTCCGAAAACGGTCTGTGGGCGCATGCTCTTAACCACCCTGGTCTTGGCCAGTTCGCTGGTCGCTCATACAGCCTTGGCCGAGGATAAACCCGTTTACCCCACGCCCCCCGAAGTTTGGAAGGATTATGATCCCGATGCCGGCGACTTCAAAGAAGAGATCATCCTCGAGGAAACGAAGGGTGGCATTTATTACAAGGACTCCTACATCAGCGCGTATGTGAACGGCGAAGAGGTTCGCGTATTTTGCAAATATGCCGTCAAAGCCGGCGCTCAAAAGGCCCCCGGGCTTTTGAACATCCACGGTTGGTATGCAGCCACGCGCTTGGACATGGATCTTGTGAACGACGGCTGGGCAGTACTGGCTCACGACTACTGCGGCAAAAGGGCAGGACGCCCGCACTACACGAAGTACCCGAAGAGCCTCATCTATGGCAACATGGATCAACCAACCGCCAACCCCGAGGGTTATGCGCCGTTTGATCTGAAAAAAATATCCAAGCCAAGCCAGTCGCCCGACTACCTGTGGTGCGCCCTCCAACGCCGAGCACTGAGCTATCTGTTGGCCCAAAAGGAAGTCGACAAAACCCGCATCGGCGCGAAGGGGTTTTCCTACGGCGGCACGATCATTTGGAATCTTGGCATGGATCCGCGCGTGAAGGCCATCATGGCCTATTTCGGCAGCGGATGGCTCACGTACTACCGCGAAAAGGCGGTTTGGATGTATAAAAACCCCTACGTCGAGCCACCGAAAACGCCAACCGAGGAAATGATCCTCACCTCGATCGCCCCCGAGGCCCACTCGCCCTACATCACGGCGGCGACGCTGTGGTTGAATGGCACGAACGACCACCACGGCGGCCACGAACGCGGAGAGCAGAACTTCAAAAAATTCCAACCCGGCGTGCCATGGGATTTCGCCCATCATCCTCGCGGGCATCACGATACCTCCAAGCTCGGAAACATCGCCAAACTCTGGCTTGAAAAACATGTCCTCGGCAAGCACATCGACTGGCCCGCACGCCCCACTACGGCAATCAAACTCGATGCCGCCGGCCTGCCCGAAATTCATGTGAAGCCTGCCTCGATCGACAAGATCGAATCTCTGGATGTCTATTATGCCCTCAAGGAGCCAAACAACTGCGCGCGCTACTGGCTCGACGCCAAAGCCGAAAAACAAGGCAACGAATGGGTGGCAAAATTGCCGGTCAAAAATGTCGACGACTATGTCTTTTCCTTTGCCAACATCCGCTACAAGGGAGACATCGTGATTTCCACGGACTTCACGGCGGCGATTCCCTCCAAGCTTGGCAAGGCCCTTGCCACTCGCGTGGATGCCGAGGATGGCAGTGAGTCGTGGAGCGATGTCGGCCCGGTCGAGGGAGTTGGCGGCATCAAGGCGCTGCGCCCGCTCAACAACAGATTTGGAACCACTTGCCGGCAATTTGACGAACCCAAACGCAAGGCGCCCAAAGGTGCCGTGATGAACTTCCGTTTCTACTGCACCCAACCGCAAACGATCATCCTCTCGGCCAACGATCATTTCAGCACGGAGATCGAAATCACCGCATCCAACGATTGGCAGGCGATCGAGATTCGCCCCGAACAACTCCGTTTCCAAGGCATTCATGCCCCACTCGGCAGTTGGAGCCAGGTCAAAACCATCGCGCTGAAACCCAAGCCCGGTTCGGACATCACCAAGATGGTTTTTGCGGATGTGAAGTGGAAGGTCGCCGCGCCAAAATAAATCATCAAATTCAGATCCATCATTCACCAGCCTAGAGGCCTTCGATCTCACTGAGGCAGCCAGTCATACTCAAAACACACCACCACCATGAAACATTCGTTCTTACTCCTTGCCGCAGGGCTTTTCCTCTTTTCTTCCTGCAAACAAAAATCGCCGCAGTTGGTGACACTGCCCGAGCCACCACCACCCCCAAAAATCAACGCCACTGCCACCGGTACCAGTGGACCCGGGCCGCAAACAATCAAGGGCGGCGATGTGACGATGACCCTTGCCGCAGACAGCAAGCCGCTTTCGTTCACACAAGGAAACGGTCCGAATTTGCTCCGTGAGAAAGATCCCGGCCAAGGGTTTTACCTCACGACGGGCACGGCGCCTGATGACAAAAACATTCCAATCACGAACATTGAGTCCAAGGACGGCAAGTTGATCCTCACCGCTGCCGACAACACCCGCGTGACCCTCGCGGTGAATGCCGGGAACCGACACATTTCCTTCAACCTCGAAAACATCGAGAATGTCCCACAAGGCACCGAGCCGGTTTTGAATTTTGTGTTGAATTTTAAATTCAAGTATTTTCCGGAAATGGTGGCGTTCGATTACATGATCCGCCTGAGGGGAAGGTATGACACTGCCCGCTCTCTTGCGACGGCCTCGTGGCCGTATTTCTGGAAACGCACCAAGAACGACCCGGCTGGCGGCTTTGCCTTTTTCATTCCGCAAAATGAGGAAGAGCACAACGAGGCACTGTTTCGCATTTGGACGGAGGAAAATGTCCCACACCCGAAAGTCGAGGGCGAGTGGACCTACGAGCGCGCGAAGCAATGGGCCGAGGAGTGGAGCAAGAACGCCGAGGACACGACGCACTTGATGATCAGCGCCGAGAAGCCCGAGGATTTGGATCCACTCATCGATTACGCAAAAAAATTGAAAGTCAGCCGTGTCTACATGCATACCGATACTTGGCGCGGGCAGTATTGGGTCCAGGACCGCGACTCGCTCTCGGCGAACACCAAGGTCTTCCCACGCGGCGAGGAGGACCTGAAGGCCTTCATCGACAAGCTCAAGGCGAACGGCATGGGAGCGATGATGCACACGCTCTGCTATGGCATCGGGCCGGAGGGATCGAAGTATATGGGCAAGGGGAAAAAGACCGACCGCCGCCTTGCCAACTGGGGCAAGGGCAAGCTGGAACAGCCCGTTTCGGCGACCGACAAAACCATTCTCTTCCGCCCCGACCCAGGCGTGAAGTTTCCTGATCCGGACACCTCCCTGCCATGGCCGAAAAGCCTGCCTTCTTACCAAGCTCGCACCGAAATCCTAATCGGCGACGAGATTGTCAAATGCACCTTCACGGATACCGATAAGCCGGTGTGGAAACTCATCAACTGCGTGCGTGGGCCAGAGCCTGCCAAGCATCAAGCAGGCACCGAGATCCTCGGTCTGCTGAAGCCCTACGGCCAGAACTACTATCCGAGTAGTATGTCGGATCTTATCGAGATCACCGCCAAAGATTACGCGGAGTTCTTCAACCGCCTTGGCGTCCAACACCACGAATACGATGGTGCGGAATGCCACAATGATGTGCCTTGGGGATTCTCCAAGTGGTCGATGTTCGTTTACCAAAACACCAAGCTGCCGATGACTTCCAACACCTCGAGTGCCAGCGCCAACCCGTGGGATCTGATGTACCGGCTCAAAAAGAACGGGGAAGAAAAAGCCCGCAACAAAGGCAGCAACCACGGCGGCCCCAGCGGCATCGCCGTGCTGGCCCTCCAACGGGACAGCCGTCTCGCAACAAGTCCGATCGAGAACCATTTCACCATGGCGCTCGGCGCGACTGTCAACACGCCGGGATATGTTTTTGGAAAACCTGAGCCGATGTTTGGCCTGTTTCCGAATGTCATCCGTGACCACGGCCTCGCCCCGTTGATCGCCGAGCAGTTCACAGTATGGCGGGAGATTGCCCCCAAGCTCACCCCGAAATTGCGGAAGCAAATTTCCGAGACTTACAAAGAGATTCCTGGTTCAAGCCATCGCAGCGCCAAAATCGTCTATGAGGCCCGGCGCGCTGGGAGCGGCTATGAGCTGCAGCCCTTCACCATCATGACCCGCGGCAAGCAGGATGCGGATTGGACGACGGTGCAGGAATTTTCCAACGTCCTGCCCCGCCAGTATGTGGTTCCCGGCATGCGTGTGAAGTTGGACAATCCCTTCGGGCCCCAAGTCCCGCAATTCATCATTCGCGTGATGAGCGGCTACACCGACACGGCGGTGGACATCCCACACGCTGCGCCTACCGAGGTGCTGAGCAAGGACATGCAAGACTACCTCGCCGCCTCTGGCGTGCAGACAAGTAGCACCGCTGCGGCATCCGCCGCCACACCTGGGGCGTCCAACGCAGACCCCTACCGCCTGCAGCCCAAGGCCGCGCAGATAAGCAATCACGGTCGCCATCAGTTCAAGGATGTCGATTCGGCTCTCCAGGTCTCCTTGGATAATTTGAACAAGCCGGAAATTTTCCAGCAGGTGGTATTTCCAGTCTCCGCATTCAAGGGTAACTCACAAAACTCCCCTGGTCTTGCCCTCACCGTCACTGGCGATGGCAGCGGTGCGCTCCTCGTGATCCAGGTCGGCCCCCGCAAAGACTATGTTGTGCCGATCGACTTCACCGGGCGTAAGGACATTTTCATACCGACCAGCGAGACCTCGCGCACGGTCGGTGGTTGGGGGATGCGCTACACCACGAAGGGGGCGACCTACGGCATCTTCCACGGCGTTTCCATCGGCTTCGGCAGAGTCCCTGCCAACGCTCACCCGAAGATCCTCATCGAAAACCTTCGCATGGTTGGTGAAAAAGCATCGTCGGTCAAAAACCCGGTCATCCACGCGGGTACCGGCACGCTTGCGATCCAAGGCGAAGTGAAAAGCAACCAATACCTCTGGTACCAAGGCGGCGATTCGGTCGGCGTTTACGACAAAAACTGGAACCTCCAAGCCACTCTGCCCGTCGTGGCTAGAAACTACACGATCATGAAAGGTTTTTCCGAATTCTGGATCGAAGGCGAATGCTCCGCTCCGTCGCCGTGGTTTGATGTGCAATTCATCACCAAAGGCGAAACGATCAAACTCGCCGATGCTTCGCCACCTCCAAGCTCGCAAGTCCAACCGGCTCCATCCAAAAAGCCATAAGGTCACGCCCATTTGTCATCGCCTTGTCATTCGCGTTTATCACGTTGCCTCTGTTGATTGAATATCACCATGATCCTCTTCTGAGATACGCAGTGGAAGACGACGGCGACCACAGCACCACCAAAACCTTGAGACCATCTTCATGAAAACACACACGATATCTCTTGCCGCCCTTTGCACGCTCGGCGCACTGGCGTTTGCCCAAGTGCCGGATCAATCGAAGCCGATGGCCTCGTGGTCATTCGAGCAACTCTTGGGCAGTGATCCCGCCAGGAAAATGGTTCATGAGCCGACCGCCAAATTGCAAGATCTGGTCGATGGTTTTCCGACGCTTGCGCAAGGGGTCGTCGGCAATGCCTTGAAGCTCGATGGGTTGGCTACACGGCTCATCCGTCCCGCCGACAAGGCTCCAGCGCTAGGCCAAGCATTTTCCTTCGAAGCCTGGATCGATTGCAGGAATACCCCTGGAACTGGGCGGCGATCGCGAATCAGGAGCGCGACCACAAAGAGGGTTGGTTCTTTGGCATCGGTGGTGACGGTCGCCTTGGCCTTCATGTTGCCAAGGACGGAAAATGGATCGAGTGCAACTCGAGGTCAAAGCTTCCGCTTCTCAAGTGGACGCATGTTGCTGGCAGTTATGATCCGGCGCTTGGACTCAAGGTTTTCATCAACGGAAAACTCGAAACTGAAATCAAAACCACCGGCCCGATCACTTTGGCGCAGAGTGTGGATTTGTGGGTGGGCTTGAGCCATACCAAGACCTTTCCAATTCGCACCGAGCGTGCCTACAGCGCTTCGTTCAAATCGCCGATGCTCCTCGACGGACTTCTCGATGAGGTGAAGATCCACAGCCGTGCTCTCACCGATGCCGATGCCGCGCAGGCCTTTGCCGCTGTGCAACCAAAGGTCGCGCAGCCGCTGCAATTTCGTCGCATGCCCTCCGGCCCGGATGGCCCAGGCGAGTTTGGCGCGGTCTACACACGGCTCAACTACGCACCGGAATGGGAGCGGCACTGGAGAGTGGGAGACCACTGCGACATTCTCGTGCGCTTCGACAACTCGCCCAGTCGCATTGTGTTCTGGCGCGGGACGAATTACGGCGCCTGCTATGTCAGCGAAAACGGCCTGTGGGCTGGTGATCAGAGCCTCGAGGCAAACAGCAATACCACCGGTTGCTACGAACACATGGCCGACAAGAAGTGCTCATTCTCCACAGCCAAGATCCTTGAAAGCAACGACGCACGCGCGGTCATCCACGCCCGCTACGCCTCGGTTGGCATCGACGGAAAATTCCTCGACCCTGATCCGCTCACCGGCTGGGGGCTTTGGTCCGACGAATATTTCACGATCTATCCGGACGGTGTGGCTGTGCGCCATGTGGTCGCCAAAAATCATTTCAATGGCGGCGGAGAATGGCAGGAAACCCTGCTGTACAACCAGCCCGGCATGCGACCGGAGGACACGGTGGATCTGAAGGCTCTCACTCTCGCCAACCAAAAGGGCGAAACCCACACCTACTCGTGGGAGAATGGACCGCCAGTGAAGTTCAACAACCCCAAAGGTCCGCGCAATTTCCAACACCCCGCGCAGGCAAGCATCCAACTCGTCAACTTCCGTTCAAAATGGAAGCCGTTCATCGTGTATGAGCCGGATGTCACGCTCATCCCGCTCGGCATCGGACCGAGCTCGGATTATTCGAAGTTCCCCTGCTGGAACCACTGGCCGGTCGCCCAGTTGCCCAATGATGGTCGCAAAGCGATCGTCTCCGACAAGCCATCGCACTTTTCACTCTGCACCTCGCGCGGAGTGATTCGCCGCAATCCCGAGGGCAGCGAATCGGTGTATCTCTACGGCATGACCGATCAGTCGATTGATAGCCTCGTCCCGCTCTCGAGGTCGTGGAACTCCGCCCCAAAGGCAAGCATCGTGAGCAGCGGCATCGAAGGTGGGTCCTATGACAAAAACCAGCGTGCCTATCTCTTCACCACAAAGGACACCAAAACCGGTACGCTCGAGTTCAGCCTCGATGCCAGCCCCGACTCACCGATCCACAATCCCGCCTTCGTCGTGAAAAACTGGGGCAAGCGCCCGGCCAAAATCACAATCGACGGCAAGAAAATCCCCCGTGGCAAAGACTTCCGCTGCGGTCATCAAACAACCGCCGATGGCACCGACCTCGTGGTGTGGGTGAAAACCAAGAGCGACAAGAAATCTTCATTCAAAATCGAAGCATCACCAACCAAAGCGGACTAGGGCATTTGGCTCAAATACGTAGCGTGGTGCTTGGGGTAGGGTGTGGAAAATTTGCAGCCTCGCCGTCACGGAAAAAACAGCGGAATCATCTCCGGGGCATGCATTGCCCGCGCCACACTATGCGATGGTCAACTGGACCAGCGTGAAACTTGAATCGGCTTTTTTTATCGCCTGCGGAAAAAAGCATGTAAGTTTTGGGAATGAGCTTCCCAACGCTTGCACGCTGGCGCACATGGCTTTGCCAATTGCCGCGGTTTTCCACGGGGCCGGGAGAGGTCAGCCTGGCAGGAACAATTGCCAATTCCGATGGAACGGGAGGACATGGAATGCGGGTTTTTGGTCAGTGGGCATTGGTTTATGTGGTGGCGGGAACTTGCGTTTATAGGGATGAGCGGGGCACGGTGGAGGAAGTGGGCCCGGGAAGTTGGATCATGGTTTTTCCTGAGATGGCGCATGCCTACCGATCGCGACCTGGCGAGCGCTGGGACGAAATTTATGTTTGCTTTCGTGGGCCAGTATTTGAGGCATGGCGGCAGGCGGGGTGTTTTGATCCCTCAAAGCCGACCGGTCGCTGGCTGCCGCCGGCTAAGGGCGTGAAAGCATTCGAAAATTTTTTCCGGCAGATTCAGCGCAAGGATTGCTCGGCCCTGCAGGCCGCTTGTCTCTGGCAGAACCTGTTGGCGGAGATCGTGGGCGAGCCTCGTGAATCGGCGGTGAATCGCGAGGATTGGCTTCGGAAAGCGCTCGATTTTTTGGAGCACTCGGAGCCGGGCGCCGATGCGGATACCCTCCGCCAGGCTGCGAGCACTTGTGGCATGGGCTACGAGTCTTTTCGCAAAAAATTCGGAAGTGCCGTGGGTATGCCGCCCGGGCGTTATTTGCTTACACGCCGCGTCGAGCGCGCCCGCAGGCTGTTGACGCTCGAGTCATTCACCAACGAGGAAATCGCCCAGATGCTCGGCTTCCACGACGAGTTCCATTTTTCGAAAACATTTTCCCGCCTCACCGGCGCTTCTCCCCGCGAGTTTCGCAAGCAGGTGAGGGTGGGGTGAGTAGATTGATGGTTGATGGAGAAGCAAATTGAGAGGCCGCTTCTTCATTTCCCCCCTAGTAAAAACAAGCCATAACTTACCCTCTTCCTCCAATCATACCAAATATTACATGTTTTTTCCCAAACCTTCCATTGCATGAATCGAAAATTCTTAGATATTGGTGAATCATTTTCAAACCGATGAGATTCCCCCTGCGTACTTTCCTGATTCTGGCGTTTTTGGCCTCGGCCGTGGGCTTGGGCGTTTTGCCGTTTTTGGGGGAGCCCGGATTGGCGAATCCGAAGACGGCTGGCGTGTGGGGCTTGTGGATCAATTTCGTCGGGGCACTTCATCCGGTATTTTTGCACCTGCCGATCGGAGCCCTGCTTCTATTGGTGACCCTGGAGGGATTGGGTCTGGTGACGCGAGGCAAGGTGCGTACGGATGCGACATGGCCCCTCCTGTTTGCCTTTGGTACCTCGGTGCTGGCCTTGCTCACCGGCTACAGCCTTTACCTCACTGGGAATTACTCGGGCGAGCTGGTGCAGATGCACAAGCGGGATGCGTTTTTGTTTTGCGGCGTCCTTCTCGCGACCACGGCTTGGTATCTTTGGGCTACCATGGCGCGTAAAAACTCGCCCTTGGTGCGTGGGGGCTATCTCGCGGGTCTGGGCTTGAGTGTGCTGTTGATGACGAAGGCCGGCCACCACGGCGGCGAGATCACCCACGGTGACCCGCTTGAACAACTGCCGCCGAAGGTTCTCAACGAACGCAAGGCCGCCGCCGAGGCGCTGGCGAAGGATCCAGTGGTGTTCACCCAAATCGTCCAACCGATCCTCGAGGTGAACTGCGTCTACTGCCACGGCGCCGACAAGCAGGAGGGAGAGTTTCGCATGGACAGCCTTGCGGCCCTGCTTAAGGGCGGTGAATTAGGCCCTGGGCTGGTCGTCGGAGATGCTGAGAAAAGTGCCATCTTGAAGCGCGTGCACCTGCCGCTGCAGGACAAGCTTCACATGCCGCCTTCCGACAAACCCCAACTCTCGCCAGGTGACATCGTGTTCATCGAATGGTGGATTGCTCAAGGTGCGTCCGAGACGGCACGCGTCAGCGAACTCAAGACCACTCCCGAGGTGCAGGCAGCCTTGGCCAACCTCGTTTCGCCCGAACAACGCAAGGCGCTTGAGGAGGAGAAAAAACGCCTCGCTCTCGAGCAGGAGCAACGCATCCTCGCGAGCAAGGCGAAACTCGAACCGAAAATCTCCGCCTTCATTGCCGATTTCCCCGGATCGCTCAAATACGACAGCATGGGCAGCGATGCGCTGCGATTTGTGGTTTACAGCCAAGCGGGAAGCTTCGGCGCGGATGGCATGAAGAGGCTGCAGACGTTTGGTGAGCATGTGATCGAGGCTGATTTCACCCTAGCGACGATGGATGCAGCAGCGGTGTCCGGCATTGCGAGTCTCAAGTCGCTGCGGCACCTGAATGTCAGCCAGACCTTGGCCGATGACGCATTTGTTCAATCGATTGCGGATCTGCCATCGCTCGAAATTCTGAACCTCTTCGGCACCAAGGTGAGTGCCGCATGCGGCAACTCGCTTGCGAGAATGAAATCCCTTCGCACCGTTTATGTCGCGGGCACCGGAATCGATGGCGCCGCAGCCAAAACCCTCGAAGATCAACTCACGGCCGTCCACGGTCGTGAGGTCCGCGTCGTCGGTCCGCCCGTCAGCACCTCCGCAACCCCACCAGCACCCCAAGCCAAATGAAAATGACGCATTGGAATACCCTTCTGATTTTACTCACCGCTTCAGCGGCATCACTGCCCGCCGCCGAACGCGAGGTTTTGTTCAATCGCGACATTCGCCCGATCTTGAACACATCGTGCACCGGTTGCCACGGTGGTGTCAAAAAAAGCGCAGGCGTCTCTTTCATCTATCGCGAAGAAGCTCTCGGCATCTCTTCCAACGGAAAAAAAATCATCATCCCCGGGGATCCTGACAACTCTGAGGTCGTCAAACGCATCACCTCGACCGACTCGCGCATCGTCATGCCACCCGCTCACGGTGAACACCATCGTGAGCCACTCAAGCCGGTGGAGATCAACCTGATCAAAGAATGGATCCGCCAAGGCGCAAAGTATGAGGAGCATTGGGCTTACATTCCTCCGAAAAAGGAAGCGGTTGAAACCAAGCGCAAAGACTGGGTACGCCAGCCGATGGATTCGTATGTGTTGGCAAACCTCGAGAAAAACAAACTTTCACCCACCGCCGAGGCCCCCAAGGCCCAGTGGCTCCGCCGCGCCAGCCTCGACATCACCGGGCTTCCTCCATCCAAAGAGGAACTCGACGCCTTCCTCGCCGACCAATCTCCGGACAGCTACGCAAAAACCGTCGATCGCCTGTTGGCTTCGCCTCGCTTTGGCGAGCGTTGGGCGTCGATGTGGATGGACCTCGCCCGCTATTCCGACACCTATGGTCTGGAAAAAGATCCCTACCGCGAGGCCTGGCCTTACCGCGATTGGCTGATCTCCGCCTTCAACCGCGACATGCCCTACACCGAGTTTGTGCGGGATCAATTGGCGGGCGACTTGGCCGAAAAGCCGACGACCGATCAACTTAAAGCGACCATTTTCCAACGCCTCACCAAAACCAACACCGAAGGAGGGACCGATGACGAGCAGTTCCGGGTCGAGGCGGTGATGGATCGGGTCAGCACCAACTGGCTAAGCCTCCAAGGGATCACGATGGGCTGTGTGCAGTGCCACTCCCACCCGTACGAGCCGATTCCACACGAGGATTATTTCCGCTTCATGGACTTCTTCAACAGCAGCGAGGATTGCGATCTCGACGATGATTTCCCCACGCATGTTCTTGCGAGCAATCCTGCCGAGCAGCAAAAAGCAACTGATGCCCAGTTGGAACGGGTTTCCCTCCTCAACCAACGCAATCGACGCGGCTCGCTGTTGATCAACAAAGATCAAAACTGGGTGCTGCCGACATTCGTTGACCTCAAGATCAGCGCCGGAGAACTCAAGCAGAAAGAAGGCATCCTCTTCACCGAGGGCACGCAAACTTCCAGGACTACTTACGGCGTGACCTTCCAAGCTCCAGCGGGCATGGCTCCCGTCACCGCGCTCAAGTTCACCATCCTTCCCGACTCGGATGATCTGGCAAAAGCCCCATTCCGAGGATCGGTGCTATCGAACATCACTCTCCACAAGATCGCGCCCAACGGCAGCCGCACGCCTGTGCCGCTTTCCTTCGTCTATGCCGATGGCTTGGCCGGCCCTTTCTTGCCGGAAGAAAGCCTCGATGCCTCGGGCGGCGGATTTGGCGGGTACCCGAAGCTCTTCAAAAAACGCGAGGCCGTCATCGTGCTTAAGAACCCGCTGACGCTGGTGGATGGCGAAAAACTGGTGGCCGATCTCAAGTCGAGCATGCCCACCACCGGCAACCAAGCCACTCCTTTGCGGAAATTCCAAATCCACCTCATCGCCAACACCGAATGGCAACGCCTCTTGACGGATCCCGAGCACGTGGCGCTTAGCAAACGCATCGACAAACTCAATCAATACATCGCTGGTGTCCAAGGAACGAAATTCCCCGTCATGTTAGATCGACCGACGGAAAGCGCCCGTGAGACCCGCTTTTGGATCGGCGGCAACGCCCGTAACAAAGGCGATGTCATGGGTCCGGGAGTTCCGAAAATCCTGAACCCCTACAATGCACCCGCCAACAATCGCCGCGAAATGGCTGAGTGGATGACTCACCCGCAAAACAGCCTCTTCTCGCGAGTGTTCGTGAACCGCGTTTTCTCTGAATTCTTTGGCAACGGCATTGTCCAAACTCTCGGTGACTTCGGCACGACCGGTTTGGCTCCGACCAACCAACCATTGCTCGATTACTTGGCGGTGGCCTTCCGCGACGATTATCATTGGAAACTCAAGGCACTCATCAAGGAAATGGTGCTCTCCGCCACTTATCGTCAGGATCACAAAGCCTCTGCCGAACTCGCCGCACAGGATCCAAAAAACATCCTGCTGGCCCGCGGTCCACGCACCCGCTTGACCGGCGAGATGATCCGCGACCAAGCTCTCGCCGTTTCGGGTCTGCTCGCCAACCGCGATGGCGGCCCCTCCGTCATGCCGCCACAACCTGATGGTGTGAAGGGCTGGCACGGTTGGAAATGGACGGCAGCCGAGGGGCCGGATCGGTTCCGCCGCGCCCTCTACACCTATTGGAAGCGCACCTCGCCGTACCCAGGGATGCTGACCTTTGACGTGCCTATGCGCGATGTTTGCGCCACCCAGCGCATCGCCACCAACACCCCACTTCAGCCGCTCGTCACGCTCAACGACCCCGCTTACATCGAGATCGCGCGAAGCCTTGCGCAAAAAATGGAGCAGGCACCCGGTGCGGGACTTCGCGAGAAAATCGCCCACGGTTACCTGCTTGCCACCCAACGCCCAGCAAGTGACCAGACCCTCACCGTGCTGACCAAGCTCCGCGAGGATCTCATCACCCAATACACGGCCACAGGCCCCAAGCCCTTGGCCGATACTCCCGACCAAGCGGCCATGATCAATCTCGCCAGTGTCCTGCTCAACCTCGACACGGCCATCACCAAATAAACCAAGAACAAAAGCTATGAACGTCATCGAACAGCTCAGACACGACAACGGCCTACTCAACTCCCGTCGTCAGTTTTTGAAATCTTGCATCGCGGGTCTCGGCACCGCGTGGCTCTCGAGCCAAAAAATGGATTTGTTGGCAGGTGGGACAGGGGCCGTCGGCCATGCTGCCAACCAAGCCTCGCTCGATGCCCATCTGGCGCACTTTGCCCCTAAGGCCAAGCGCGTCATCTTCCTGCACATGGCAGGCGCTCCCAGCCAGCTCGAGCTTTTTGACTACAAGCCCGATCTCGCCAAGCTCAACGGGCAGGACTGCCCGAAAGAATTTCTCGAAGGCCAAAGCTTCGCCTTCATCCAAGGCGTTCCGAAAATGCTCGGCAGCCAGTATCCCTTCCATCAGGCAGGTGACCACAAGCAATGGATCAGCGATCGACTGCCTCACACCGAAAAGATCATCGACGATCTCCGCATCATTCGCTCGATGTACACGGATCAGTTCAACCACGCTCCGGCCCAGCTCCTTATGCACACCGGGCACACCGTCCTTGGTCATCCCGCGATGGGATCGTGGGTCACCTACGGCCTCGGCAGCGACAACCAAAATCTCCCAGGATATATCGTTCTCGCATCCGGAGGCAACAATCCGGACGCGGGGAAATCCGTTTGGGGAAGCGGCTTCCTGCCCTCCGTCTATCAAGGTGTGCAGTGCCGCTCGGAGGGCGATCCGGTCCTTTACCTCGGCTCACCCGGGGGCATTCCCCGCGATGTGCGGCGCAAAGCCATCGATGCCATTTCGCGCATCAACGAGGAAACCCATGAGGAAATGCAGGACCCCGAGACGATCGCCCGCGTCCACCAGTACGAGACGGCATTCCGCATGCAGATCCACGCAAGCGATGCTTTCGACATCAGAAAAGAGCCCGACTACATTCACGCGCTTTACGGCTCGCAGCCTGGTGAATCGAGTTTTGCCAACAACTGCTTGCTGGCCCGCCGCCTCGCCGAGCGTGGCACCCGCTTCATCCAGCTTTTCGACTGGGGCTGGGACTCCCACGGCTCCGGCGAAAGCGAGGCGCTGAATGGTGGCTTCGTTCGCAAGTGCCAAAGCATCGATCAAGCGACCTATGGCCTCATCACCGACTTGAAACAACGCGGCATGCTCGAAGATACGCTCGTCGTCTGGGGTGGCGAGTTCGGTCGCACGCCGATGCGCGAGAACCGCGGCGGCACCGAAATGCAATTCATCGGCCGCGACCACAACCCGGGTGCCTTCACCATCTGGATGGCCGGTGCAGGCATCAAACCCGGCAGCTTGGGCGAAACCGACCCAATCGGCTATCGCGCGATCAAGGACAAGGTCAGCGTCTACGACTTGCAGGCGACCATTCTCCACTCGATGGGTCTCAACCACAAAAAGCTCAACTACATGTTCCAAGGACTTCACCAGACCCTCACGCCGGTCACCAAACCTGCGCGCGTCGTGACGGAGTTGTTCTCCTGACCTGCAGTCAATTTTTAGATAGGTGAAAATTTTTTCAGGCTTTCATCAGAGGAGCACTGATCACGTCGCTTGCGGCCAAAGCGCGGCGCATTTCACCACCAAAGCCACGAGCACGTATCCTCATTTAGTTTCCGTTTCATGACGAAACTCCAATCAGTACTCGCGGTTTGTCTTGCGGCCGTTACAGCAGCATACCCCTGGCAGGCCTCGGCGGAAACCGTGGTGCTGAAGGATGCGCTTGGCAAAGTGGAGTTCGACCTCGAGCGCGGCGTCTTCAGTTTGTCGATGCCATCCGAAGTCTTGGTCGTTCGCGACGCGCATGCCGTGGTGGAAAAGTGGAGTTCGATGGATGCGGGATATCAACGCCGGGTGACAGACAAAAGCGCAGACCGCATGCGCATCGAATGCGTGAGTGATGCGGCACCAAAGCTGTTGCTGGACATAGCCCTGCGTGACGGATTTTTGGAATTTCGCACAGGCGTGCAAAACACCACGACAAAACCGATCCGCGTCAAAAAAATCATGCCGCTCACCGGTGGTATCGTTTTTCCTGGCGACGCATGGACCGATGTCCGCACACTCGATGCACCATCGGGCGCGGGGGACACTCGAATCGCCCGCAACGCAATTCGCAGCAGTCCTAACAACCTGCTCCTCACGCTCAAACAAAACGGCAAGCGCCGCTCTCTGGTGTTGGGCGGATTGAAGACGGCAGACTTCACCAAATGGGCGCACATTCAGACTGGCAACACGGCGACATTGGAGGCTTATGACCCGGTGGGCCGCTTGATCGCGCCTGGCGAGCTGTACCTGCCTGAGGACAATTTTTATCTCGATGCCGCCACGGAGAACCCGTTCGAGTCCTTGGAAAAATACGGCCTTGCGCTGCGCGAGGCGACCCAAGCAAAACCGAATCCCTACGATTTTCCGACCGTTTGCGCCTGGTATGTCGGCGTCTGGAAAACTCCTGGCGCACAAAACTCCCCCAGCAAATCTGCTTACAAAATCAACACCAGCTCCGGCATGGTCGAGGAAGCGGAAAAGATCAAGGCGAGCGGATTCCTCAACTATTCTCGCGCGGCCGGGCGGCTTGTGCCGGATAACTACACTGTGCAGAACCCCCAAGGTTGGTGGGACGATGCCCGCTGGCAGCAACATGGATTCTACACCGCGCCGTATGAAACTTCTGCCAAGTACGCAGCCGGCATGAAAGAGCGGGGAGCATTGACCTTCACTTACATCCAACCGGTCATCCAGCCGCCGCAATATCGCAACTTCATTAGCCTCGATTTCCGCGAGGCGCATCGCGACTGGCTGCTGAACAAAAGTGTGGCGATCGGCGGGCTCGATTACTCTCTGCCGGTCGTCCAAGATTATGTGCGCTCGCGTTTCAGCGCCCTGCGCGGTCACATCGACGGACTGATGGTCGACTACTGCGATGACCTCTGGATGATGACGATGCGTGGGCATTCGCCCGAGGCTCGCTTGGGCACAACCGATTGGGAAACGATTAGGGAAAATGGCGAGCGCGTGGAGTTTGCCGATCCGCGCATGACGGCCACAGCATTCTATCGAAGTTTTTTCCGTTGTGTGAAGGACGGCCTCGGCCCGAACTCTTGGCTGCACGAACGGGCTCTATGCCAACCAAACAACGACCTGCTTCTCGGCATCGCCGACTCCCAGCGCACAGAACATGATTCCGACGAAATTTCTCCCAAGCTCGTGAGCCGCAGCGGACTGCGCTGGTACAAGAATCGGGTGGTCATTGGATATGACATGGATTCCAAAGAACTCACCAGCGCATGGAAGTCCAACGGCTGGACGGGAAGCGATCGCGATGGTCGGCGCATGGTGCTGACCATGGCCCATGTCGCGTCGAGCAGGTTGCTGCTGGCCAATTCCTTCCGCGACATGTCGGCCGATACCTTGCATGATCTTTCGCGCACCTTTCCATACCCGACCGAGCCACGCAGCGCTCGACCCTTGGATGCGTTCGTCCACGATGGTTGGCCTCGTGTTTACGATTTTGCCATCACGCCCGATTGGCATCAGGTCACGCTCTTCAACAACACCTTGCCGACACGCGAGGAAAAAATCACCGTTCCCTTGGCGGGCGATACGGCGGACGGTGCGCTCGGTCTCGACCCTGCGGCGGAGTTCCATGTTTACGATTTTTGGAACGACTCCTTGGTGGGTACCTTCAAAGGTTCCGACATGCTGACGCAAAAATTGAGACCGGGTGAAGCACGCATGCTTTCAGTTCGAAAGGTTCAGAAAAACCCGCAGGTTGTTTCCACCGACCGTCACATCATGCAGGGCTACCACGAACTGGCCGATGTGAAATGGAGCGACAAGCAATTGTCGGGCATAGCCAAGCTCGTTGCTGGCGAGCCGATGAAGATTGTGATCGCTCTCAACGGTCGCCAGCCGGTCGCCGCATCAGGCCTGGTCGTCTCCGCCGACCGTAAACTCGCCACCCTCACATTGGAGTCCATGAAGAACGACACCGTTAAATGGCGCGTGGATTTCGATTAGAACTTTTGTCGCGCAGACCGCCAAATAGTAACAAGCCGCCCGACAAATCGCCTGCCAAAGCCCCCACCGACAAAAAGAAAATCCCAGCCGAAAAAACTTCCGCTTCAAGCTCCACCTATTTATCAATTACCCCGAATTTGAATTCTCCGTTTACCAACAAGCCCCAGCACCCCCAACAACCATGATGACCACCAAAACCATCCTTGCCGGTCTCGCGATCGGTCTCGCCATTACGCATTCCGTCACTGCCCATCCAGAAGGGCATAAGAAATCAGAGAAAGCCGTCGTTCCTGCCCCATCCCTTAAAGATGGCGCGCTCACCGGCCAAGGGGACTGGGCTTATCGCACCGTGCTCAACTGGGGCCGCATTCCAGGGCAGGAGTACATCGGCTCAACTCATGGCGGCGTGGCGGTCGACAAATCTGGCAAAATTTATGTCTCCACCGATGGACCGAATGGTGTGATCGTTTACGAAGCCGATGGTACCTTTGTCCGCAGTTGGGGTGAGCCCTCACGCCTTTTCCACAGCCTTGCGATGCGCGAAGAGAACGGAAAGGAATACCTTTACGCCGCTGGTAAAAACCGCGTTTGCAAACTCGATCTCGACGGCAAGATCGTCCTCCAACTCGACAGCAAACCCGGCAGCGACGACTTCGGTTGGACCAATGCCACCGCGGTCGATGCAGCTCCGGATGGTACCTTCTTCGTCGCCGACGGCTACGGCACCAATCTCATCTTCAAGTACTCGAAGGACGGAAAATACCTCGGCAAGTTCGGTGCCCCGGGCGCGCAACCAGGCCAGTTCAGATCCTGCCACGGCCTCACTGTCGATGCCCGCAATCCCGAGCAACCGCTGCTCATCGTCTGCGACCGTGAGAACCTCCGCATCCAACTCCTGGACTTCAACGGCAAGGTCATCAACATCCCGATCACCGGTCTGCGTCGCCCTTGCGCCACCGCCATCCGTGGCAATCTCGTGCTCGTCGCCGAACTCGCCGGCCGCGCCGTGCTTCTCGACAAGGATTACAAAATGCTCAGTGTGCTCGGCGACAACCCCGTCGAGTCCCAGCGCGCGAACTTCGGCGTGCCACCGCAAGACTGGAAAGAAGGCGTCTTCACCGCTCCTCACGGCTGCGCGATCGATCATAAGGGCGACCTCTACATCCAGGATTGGAACCAGTGGGGCCGAATCACCAAACTGGTCAAAGAAAGCAAATCCAAGTGATCAGCGCTCGCTGCGCGCGTGAAACCCGCGCGCAGCAACTCGGCTTGTTGGAAAAATGCGCGTCTCTCAGTTGGGGCGCGCCCTATGCTCGGGATGTTTGTCCATGGGTTTGCCAGGAGTTTCCTTTTAGGCACCCGCGGGAATAAAAATCAGCCCATTGAAAACGACATAACAAATCACTTCACGGATTGTTATGTCGTTTTACGCAACTGAGGCTCGCCGCAGCCATGTGGCAAGAACATCGGGGCAAGGATCTTTGGCTGCATCGAGTGCGAACGCTCTCGCATACGAAGCGTGCCTTCAGTTTGTCCCGTGATTGATCCATTCGATCTCGCTGACCTCGTTTGGAGCGTGCCCCGCAAAAGTTGGACAATCAACAAGCACGAAAGCCACGCGACAGCGTTGATTCCAGAGTGGCCAAACAGCAGCGGGCGCGGTCAAGCTGGCGACAGCTTGCCGGGGTCTGGGGCGGGTAGCCCCAGGCTGAGTTGCAGCCAGAAAGGAGCGCTTCTATGAACCAACCACCCGAAGACATCAAACGCTGGACCGCCCGCCGCAAGGCCGACCCACCAATCCCACACTTGTCTGTTGCTCAGGTCGTAGGCGCGTAGAGTATTGCGAATCATTTTGGTTTTTTCATTGCTGCCGGTGAGAAAGGCTCCGGGCATCTTCTCGATCTCGCTGTTGGCCATGTAGGTGCCGTAGTGCACGATGACATTGCGATAGTATAAAATCTTGGCCGAGGGATTGACCTTCTTCACGGCCTTCGCCGCCGCGAGGGTGCCCTCCTCGGTGGATTGGAAGGCTTTGAATCCGGTCGTTTTTTCAAACGTCACCAAGGGAAACGACGCCAAGTAGTTGATTTCGGCATCTGTAAACTTTTTGGCTTTGCGGATATGCATGTACTGCGGCACGCGGTCCCACGAGAATGCAGGCAAGCGGTCGGATGCCCGGTCCGGTGATTGCTCTACAGCATGGGATGTAAAAGCGAGCGCCGAATAAACGGCAAGATAACAGACGGAAATCTGATCATTGATTTCTTGAAAGGTTTGAAATCGCCAGCTGCCGGATTGATTCGGGGTTCCGCAAGCGAACGATTATTCGACATGGGTTCCTCCCAGAGTGATGGCGGCGTTGGCGTAAGTGTTGCCCTTATCGGGTGCCTGAACCGGCTTGGGATGGCTCACGAGGAAATTGTTTTCATCAATCAAATTGATGTAAGCGTGGGTGGCCTCCGGGGGAAGCGTGGCTTTGACCACGCCGTTCTCGATCTCGCCAAATGCACGGAACCACTCCTCGGTCTTTTCGCCGGGGTGAATCGCGTAGATCACATCCGCGCGGACCACGCGTGCGCCGTTTTCCTGAAAGCTTGCCGTGACCGTCTGGCCGTCCACCTTATGCCCGGTGACTGTCGGAACATGCTTCTGATTGGGAAGTGGAAATTTGCAGTCAGGATTCCAGTAGGGAAGGCTGGCTTTCATTTCGGTGAGGATTTCGCTAAGGCGGGCATTCATCGCGGCGGTTTTTTCCGGCATTTCGCCGGCAAGGTTTTTTGCCTCCTCGATGTCCACGCGCGCGGTCTTGCCGTTCTTGGTTTCGGCCAGCCTGTAGAGTTCAAGTGGCGGCATATTTCTACTATGAATATCGTAGTTTCGGATCAGCTTGAAATCCGCCGTGCGAATTGTGCTTTGGAAGGATGTGGAGCCACCATGCGGGTAATGCCAAACCATCTCCGTGCGGGGCTTGCCGTGTTGATCGCGCACGAGCGAGGGATCACTCACCGCTCCGGTAAGCAGCGGAAGGAGATCGGCGCCGTCGAGGTTTTTTCCCTTCGGCTTCGCGATGCCGGACATCGATAGAATGGTGGGGTAAAAATCGAGGCCGTTGACCATCACATCGCTCTCTTTGCCGGCGGATATCCCTGGGCCGGCGATGAGGAACGGCACGCGCACGCCGCCTTCCTTCGCCGACATTTTCCCTTTGTCGAGCGGAGCGTTGTCGGTGATCACCTCCTTGCCCGCCCCCTCCATGCCCCCATTGTCGGAGGTGAAGAAAATGTAGGTGTTGTCGATGAGCTTGTGGCCGGGATTGCGCGGGTCGTCGGTGATTTCGAGGAATTCAACGAGTTGGCCGACATAGTGGTCGAGCGTTTCCACCATGGCGCAGTAGTAGGGATTTTTCTGGCCCTCGAGCGTCCACTCGCCGGGGTCGGTCGGGAAATCCACGCCGAACTTCTTGCAGTATTTTTCCAGGAGCGGCTTGCTGCGAGAATAGATCGGGGTGTGGACGAGCCAGGTCGCGTAGTAGAGGAAGAATGGCTTGGCCTTGTGGGTCTCCATGAACTCCAGCGCGGCGGTGGTGACTGGGTCGGTGGGGAAGCCATCGGCATCGAGGCGGTAGCGATCGCCCGGCTGATCGGTCGCAAAATCTTGGATGCGGTTTTTCATGCCGGACTGCACCCCGCGGGCATCGAAGCCACTGCGGTGCGAGGTGAAGTCGAACCCTTGATCCAAGGGGCCGGGAAACGAGTGGTGATCCTTGGCCATGTGCCATTTTCCGGTGTGACCGGTGGCGTAGCCGTGCTGACGGAGAATCTTGGCGAGCGTGAGTTCGTTTTCCGGCATGCGGCCGCTGTACCACGGGGTGATCAGCCTATCATTTTTGTGTGCAGCAGGCGGATCGCCACCCACAACATGAGTTTTTTGGGCCCGGGCGGGGTGGTTCCCGCTCATGATCGCGCAACGGCTCGGAGCGCAGGTCGGCGCGGGCGAGTAGCCGCTGCGGAAGAGGACGCCGCGCTTGGCCAGCGCGTCGAGGTTCGGCGTTTCCATCGGGCTCGGCGCGTCGATGTCATAGCATTTTACGTCCTGCCAACCCAGGTCGTCCACAAGCATGACAACGATGTTTGGAGCGGGTGCGGCGTGGGCAGGAGTGGCCAGCGCGATGCCGAGAGAGAGAAGAGCGAGTATGTTTTTAATCATATCTTATCTAGGTAAACGATGGGTGCAGAGGAGCTTGGATTTCCAAATGATGCGGGTTTTTTTCATTCAATACTGCATGGGTCGAATCGTTGCGCGGAATAGAAAAGTATTGCCGCTCTTTAAGAATAAGTTGGCAAATCACGAGGTCATTGCCCGGCTCCGTCGATCGCGGGTTCGCTCTGTGGCTTAGCTTGCTTTTTGATGACTCCGGGAACAGCCGTGACCTTTGGTGTTTTTTTGTGAATGGGTGTCGCTTTCAACAACTCGGCCGTTTGCTTCAGGATGGCATACGCTTCGGGCTGAACCCGGCCATTTCCATCCGGCCCGACATTCAAGAGGAGGTTGCCACCCTTTTCGTTGATGTCCTTGAGCTTGTTATAAATCGTTTGGGCGTCCTTCCAGTTGTTGTCGTTCTTCTTGTAACCCCAGGACTTGTTCATCGTGTAACACCCTTCCCAATGCTTGGGAAAAGCGTTCATGAAGTGTTCTTGTTCTTGGGTCACAAAATCCAATTCATAGCCATCACGCTTGGCCACCCGGTTGTTGACGATGATATGGGGGCTTGCCTCCCGAATGGCGTTGTAGAGCTCGATGCCATCCTGCATCGTCCACCAGTTTGCCCAGTCTCCATCAAACCAGAGCACGGCTGGATCGTATTTACGGATCAATTCCAAGACTTGGTTCTTTTGGTAATCGACATATTCCTGCTTTCGGTTGTCCACGATGATGGTTAACCCCGACCATTCCTTTTGGCCAAGTTCCGAAGGACGCTTCTGGGTCGGGTGGTTCCAGTCGATGATGCTGTAATAAATCCCGAATTTGATCCCGTGCTTGTTGCAGGCTTGGCGGAGTTCCTCAAGAATATCGCGCCCTTGGAATGGCGTACTGGCGACATCGAAATCGGTGTACTGGCTGTCCCAAAGGCAGAATCCTTCGTGGTGCTTGGAGGTGATCACCAGATAGTTCATCCCGGCCTCTTTTGCGGATCGGACGATCAAATCGGCGTCGAAATCGGCTGGATTGAACGACTTGGTGAGTTGCGCGTATTTTTTACGGTCGACATTGGCATTGCCTTGGATCCATTCGGCATATCCGTCAAAGGGTTTGCCCTCCCAAACGCCACCAACCATAGAATAAAGGCCGAAGTGGATAAACATTCCATACGGTGAGTCCACAAACCATTGCATGCGAGAGTTGTAGGCTTCAAGGGACTCCTCCTTTGGCACCACTTTGGCCACCTCTTCCTTGGCAAAAGCAACCGGAAGAACTGCCAAGAGACTGGCTGCGATGATGTTGTGAAAAGTTATCTGTGTTCTATGTATTTTCATATAAGTATTTTATATGTTATTTTGTGAGATATCTTTTCTCAAAGAATCCTTGATGATCCGTTCGGATCGATGGCTTGGGCTGTGATGGTGATGCGGATTAGTTTTTTCATGGATTGCTTGGTTTGGCGCCTTTGATGGAAATTTCCACTGGTGTGGTGGCATCGATCTCGAGCCAGACGACGAGCTCGCGGCGTCCGTTTGTGTCTAGGACTGTTCCCTGCCGGAGATCACGCGCCTTGGTGCCCTTGACGGAAACCTTCGCGTTTCCGGAGTGGCCCCAGTTTTTTACGGTGAGGCTAAGGTTAGCGACTGGGTGCTCGGGGGAGGCGTCGATAGAAACGGCCATCGTGTCCTTCTCGGCGATCAGCGGATATTCGCGGCTGGCGGGTTCGTAGGGGAGGGCCTTGCAGCCACTCTTTGCGGTGATCGGCGGGGCTTTCAACCACGACTTCGCGAGCGGCACCAACTCGGCGGGCTTGAGCTTCGTCATGCCTTCCATGAGGAGCCTTTCCTGATAGGGCCGATCACCGTCTTGCTGCTTGTGGTTTGGCAGAAAGACATGGGTGAGTGAGCAGTGCGAGGTGCGATCGGGGTGCTTGGCATTTCGTCCATCGGAGGGAAGTTGGCCGATGGGCCAATGGTTCCACCATGGGAAGACGGATACTTCGGTGACTTCGCCAGAATAGACATTTCCATTGGTAAATTCCCCGATCGTGAATGGGCTGTAGTCGCCCTTGAAGTGGACGACATGGATTTTTGTGTCGCGGTAATTGACGCCTTTGGGTGGGCCGCTTTCCCAAGAGTAATCGCGGGTTTCGCCGCTGAGCGTGGCCAGCGAGAGCGCGGGGTTGGTTTCAATCACCTGCTCGGGATGCTGGTCGGGACCAAAGATGACCATGCCTTCCTGCCATTCGTGGTTGTAGGGGCCGGTGCTCCAGAGGCGCATGCGCTTCGTGGCCACGCCGTCGGGATAGATCGTGTAGGTCCAGTCGCTCCAATCGCTCCAACCGGTCTGCTCGTCGTAGTTGGCCTTCACGCGAAACACATCAATGAGCGGGAAGCGCCACTGGACGACGACACGGGCTGGGGTGTTTTCGAGGATCTTCACATGGTTTGAGAAGGCTTCCTTGTCGGACATCGGCTCCATGCAGCCCCGTCCGCCGGAGCGGTTCCATGTCTCGTTGAATTCGTTGCTATACCAATGGCCTTTTTCGTTCACGAGCATGGGGATGAATCCCATGCCCCGCCAAAACACAAAACGGCTCGGGTTTTTATCGAACTCCACGACCACATCGGGGTGCGGACCAAAGCGGAAGAGACCATCCCAGGTGTCATAGAATTCCAGGTTGGTGAAATGGGCGCCGAACTTGCCGGTGCTTGGGCCGGTGGGCAGAACGCGGGACGGGATGTCGGGCGAAGCGGGTGCGCCATCCGCGAGTTGGAGGATTCTGCAGGAGGACGCCACCTGAGTGGTTGTCAGCGGTGAATCGTAAATCCGAACCTCGTCGATAAGGCCATCGAACGAATACTGCGAGGCGAATCGTTGCCTGACATTATACATCTGCGGCAGGGGTTTCCCTTGGCCGATTTGCAGATACCCCGTGGGTTGATCGATGCCCTCTTTGGGGGCGGGTTGATCGGCGGCCAGCCGCCCGTCGATGTAAAGACGGAGCCGTCCCGCAACTTTGTCATAGACGCCGGAGAGGTGATACCAGCGGCGGCGTTCGAGGAACTGACCTGATTGGACCCGGACGGGTTTGCCACCGGATTGGATGCCGAATGCCACATGGCCGTCCGCATCGATGCCGAGATAGCAGTTTTCGTTTTCGCCGAGTTGGACGACGGGCGTCCAATTCCAAGGATAGGCAGCGATGGCCACCCATGCTTCGACGGTGAGTCCATTGGCGCCGAGCGGAACATTCTCAACCGGCACGCGCAGCGCGGTGTTGTACCCATCAAAAGCGAGTGCCGTGCCCGACATGCCCTTTCTCCAGTAAGCCATTGGGCCCTTGATGGTGCTCGATGCACCCGTAAGCGATTCGGCGGTCGTGTCTCCCACACCTTCGTCGAATTTCCACCACCTGATTGGTGCAACAACGGTGCGCTTCACAAGCGGAGACCCAGCAACGGGTGGTTTGGGGGCGGAGCGAACGGGCGGTTTTTCGCCGAGGGCCTTAATGCCGTTCGAGGAGAGTTGGAGCGTGAAGGTGTTAAGATTTTGAGGATCGGTCCAGTCCTCCCGCTTGGGGCTTGCTGCGCGAAAAGTGCGCTCCACTCGACCGTTCGGAGTGACGATGAAATACTCGTCGACAAACTTGTCCGAAGCCACGAGGTCGAGTTGGGTTCCCGGCTCAGGCGTCCTCGGGTAATAAGGCAAGTTGGTTTTCGTGGGATTGGGATTCCCGGGTGAGAATTTCGGAAGGTAGCGCCAGTGGATGACCACGCGCTGCGGCGAACTTTCGATGATCCTCGCCACCGAGTAGGTGTTGACCTTGTCGGGGCGTGTTGCGGGACCATCGCCGCTGCGGGGGGTGAGTTCCTGGAACGGATGGCGGTTTTTACCCGCCTCCCAGACTGGCAGATAACTGGTGGCGCGGGAGAAAACGATGCGCCCTGATTCTCCCGTGATTCCTCGCACAACGATGTCCGCCTCGTCGCTGGTGCGGGAGAATTTTTCGAACTCTTCGCCGGAATCAACCTTGGTGTAATAAGCGCCGAATTCTGCGCCGTGCGCGGTGACACAGAAGGCGAGAAATAGAAGAAATGGTTTCATGGATGGTGATGTGAATGTTTTGGATCAAGGTTCCTTTCTCCAGTCGTGGTCTGGGTTGTAGTCGGGATTGACGGTCGCCATTTTTGATCCGCTGTCTTTACGCCACTGCTCGAGCATGCGGGAGAGTTTGGCGACGAGTTCGGGTTTTTCGGTGGCGAGGTCGCGGGATTCCCCGATGTCTTCGCGCAGCTTGTAGAGTTCCTTTTTTCCGGTTTCGAAAACTTCAATGAGTTTGTAATCCCCGGCGCGGATGGCTCCGGCGGGCCCCATGGTGTTGATGTGGTGGTAGTGGGGCATGTGGAAGTAGAGGGCTTCGCGGGCCAACTTGGATGTCTTGCCCTCGAGGAGCGGGGCGAGATCGACGCCGTCCACATGTTGGCTGGGCATCAAGGGCAAGCCGGCGAGCCCGAGAATGGTGGGGAAGAGGTCCGTGCTCACGACGGGCTCGGCAAGACGCTGGCCGGTTTTGATTTTGGAAGGATAGCTAATGATTAGCGGCACGCGGATGCCGCCCTCGTAGAGCCAGGCCTTGCCGGCGCGGAGGGGGAGATTGCAGGCCGGGTAGTTCGTGCCGCTGCCTGTGGAGAGGCCGCCATTGTCGGAGGAGAAGACAACGATCGTGTTATCCTTCAGCTCGAGGCGGTCGAGTTCCGCCATGAGACGGCCGACATTCTCATCGAGGCTTTCGACCATGGCCGCATAGGCGGGATTGTCCTGGCGGGAATGGGTGAGGCTTTGATGCTCGGGAATCAAGGGGGGCTTGGATTTGTCGAGGCCGAGGGATTTGGCTTTGGCGGTGTATTTTTCCAGCTTGTCCTTACGGGGTTCGATCGGGGTGTGGACGGTGTAGTACCAGAAATTCAAAAAAAACGGCTTGTCGGCGTGGTCCTTGATGAAGCCGATGGCTTTGGTGGTGAGGGCATCCGTGAGGTAGTCGCCGGGTTTGCCGTCCTCCATGTTTGGGACATCGGTGACGGGGTTTTGTTCGCTTTTGTAGGGGAAATGGTAGGAACCGGGCTGCCCGGCATTCTGCCCGCCGATGTTGATGTCGAAGCCGTGCTTTTGCGGAAAGTGGTTGGTTCCTTTCTCGCCGTTGCCTTGCAAGTGCCACTTGCCGACATGGGCGGTGGCGTATCCGGTCGAGCGCAGCGCCTCGGCGAGGGTAGTGTCCTCGGGCGCGATGTTTCCGACCACTGGGGGCGGATCAAGCTTGTAGGCTTTGCCGTAGGGGCCCTTGACGCCGGCAAGGTAGCTCATGCCGATGCGGCTGGGGTATTTTCCCGACAGGATGCTCGCCCGGGTCGGGGAGCAGCTCGGGTTGGCCGCGTAGGCGTCGGTGAACAACGCTCCGCTCTTGGCGAGGGCATCGATATTCGGCGTCTCGTGAAAGGTGGCGCCGTTGCACCCGAGATCAGCCCAGCCGAGGTCGTCCACCAGGATCAGCACGACATTCGGCGGTGCTGCGGCTTGGACGGTAATGGCCAAGGCGATGTGGAGAGCGAGAAGGGCCAGAGTGCGTTTGATCATATCTTTTTTTTAGATGAACGATGAACTCGGCTAGGTTCGGATTTCATTTCCAAGTAGCGAGGGGCGAGGGGTTGTTTTTTCGTTAAACACCGCATGAGGCGAATCGTTGCGCGGCATGGAAAAAATTACCGCCCCCATGCGGTTTCGCTGCCGCCCCTAGGATCTGTATAACCAAGAGAAATCTCGCGTAACTCGCGGATGCCAAAAATGCAGAAGAGGGAGCTTATCGGTCGCCCAGACCCCAATCCGCAATACACTCGCTACTTCAACCCAGCTCGTAACCGGTGGGGAACGGATGTCGATG
>JAPOLH010000030.1 GCA_029977225.1 Verrucomicrobiaceae bacterium
TGCGTGCCTGTCGAAGACGAGGAGGGAAATCTTCGCGGGATTTTACGCTACTTCGATTTGCTCCGTCTGCTTTTGCCGGCGGATACCGAAGGTCTCAGCGTGCGCACCGTACACGCCTCGCTCGCCCACCTTGCGGAGACACTCAAGGCCGAAAGTCTCGGCTCTCAAGAGCCGCTTACGACGATTGAAGAGGATCTGATCCTATTGGTCGGCGCCTCATCCCAAGGCACGGTTGAGAAGCGTTTGGTTCAGGCCAAAAAAGACGGAAACATCGCAAAGTTTCTCGTGATTTGCGGTGACCGGCCGATCGTTCAACGCTACGCGATCGATCATGGCGCGAGGGCCTTGCTGGTCACTGGCGGCAATCCGGTCTCATCCGAAATCAGTCAACTCGCCGCGTCGCGTGGGGTCTTCGTGTTGCGCTGCGATCAGGACACGGCGAGTGCTTCGACGCTGATCCGTTGTTCACGCACGGTGCGCCATGTGATGGAAACAAAATTTGAAACCATCCAGCCGGGCGAGCCGGTTTCGCGCTTGCGCAAACGCCTTACCTCAACCGACCAAGATCTTTTTCCGGTGGTCGACCCCGCCTCAGGAAAAATGACAGGCGTGCTTTCCAAATCCGATCTCGTCGATCCGCCGCGCATCCGGCTCGCGCTGGTCGACCACAACGAGTACGCGCAAGCGGTCAATGGCGTTGAAGAGGCGGAGATCACCGAGGTGATCGACCACCACCGTTTGGCTGGCGATCTGGTATCGCGCGAACCGATCCGTTATCTCAACGAGCCGGTCGGTTCGACCTGCACGCTGGTTGGTCGCAAGTATTTTCATCGCGGATTACAACCCGCGCCGGGTGTTGCGATGTGCCTGTGCGCCGGGATTGTTTCCGACACGCTGTGCCTTACTTCTCCGACGACGACCGCGCTCGATCGTGAGATGCTCACTTGGTTGAGCGGCGTAGCGGGTGTGGATCCTGCGAAATTCACCGAAGAATTTTTTGCTCAGGGCTCGCTCATTGCCAACGGCTCGCCGGAGGAAATTCTCAATGCCGACCGCAAGGAATTCGTCGAGCAGGGCCTCACTGTGAGCATCTCGCAGGTCGAGGAGCGCGACTTGCATGGGTTTGCCGCAAGACGCGAAGAACTCGAGCAGGTGCTGCGAAAACTGCAGGAATCACGCGGTTACGATTTGGCGGTCATGGCCATCACGGATGTGGCCTTGCACCACAGCATGATCCTTGCCGTGGGGCGCGAGGCGGCGCTGGCCAAGTTGCCCTTTGAGCGGATCGACGAAGCACTCTTTCACGCACCCGGTGTCGTGAGTCGCAAGCGTCAGATTTTTCCCGCAGTTTGCGAAGCGATCCAACATTCGCGCTAAGCCTCACTGCGCGGTGGTCGCGCGTCTTGTTGCATAGGCCTGCTTGATGCCATCGGCCAGAGCATCGGCGTATTCGCGAATGATCGACACGCGCTGGGTTCCGTTCACATCGCGTGTGCCGTCGTAATCGCCGAGCTTGATGCGTGCATGATCGTTGATGGAATTCATCACATAGGGTTCCATGAAAATCACCGGGCAGCGGTACAGCCGGTTTGCCAAAAGATTGCGGGCCCAAAGATAAGGCTGACCACTTATCGGTAGCACGCTGGTCGAGCCCGCGGGATAGGCGTAGGGAGGTAAGCCGCTAGCTCGTGCAAACACATCGGCAATCTGCATGCCAACCGAGATTTCTTCCTCGTGACTGCGGCTTAGCAGCTTGTCGAGCATCGCAAAACGATGATCCGCAAGGCGGAGTTCTTCATCCGAGTAAGCGCCATTGATCAGGATGTGGAAATGGCTGCGATCGATGAGTGTCGGTTGGTTCGGATCGCCCCATGCTTCGGCATTGAAATGCAGGCACAGCACGAGATCGGGCTTGATGGATTGGTTGACGAGCTCGGCACGTGCGTGGATCTCCGCCGTGCGGTAGAACAAGCGTTCGGCGAGTTTGCGTAGGGCAATCGGTGAATCGGGAACTGTGGAATTTTCATTCGCTTGCCGAGCGGTCTCGATCAACGCCTCGGGCCGCCATTGCGTGACGGGTTCGGCTTTGTCGCGGACCAGTGAGACGCGCGCGCCGAGTGATTCGAGTTGAGGCTTCAAGCGCTTGGCGACCTGCAGCGTGAGATCACCTTCGCAAACGGCATAACCGTCGCCGGCGTCGAACCAGCGTTCTTCGATGCGCGCCCATTCGCCGCCGATGTGTCCCGGATCGATGGCGATGTGCAATCCATCCAGCGGTTTTCCTGTGGTCGCCGGTGGCAGTTCTTCCGGCAAGCGCCACCAACGGGCGGGCGTTTTGGCAGAGCCTTCATCGGCAAATCGCAGCACAAAGATTTCGGCGTTCTCGCCATCGGTTGTGCGGATGCGGGCTTCATTTTCGCCGATTTCCATAAACTCGCGCCAGCTGCCGCCGCTCACGAAAACGCTGGTGAGCAAGCGCTCGAATTCACTTCGCGTGATGGTGCCCTGATGTGCTTCGAGCGATTTCCAATCGGGCGCGCGACCTAAGGACGAAAGGGTGGGGGGCTTTGACGGTCGCTGTGGTACGATATTTTCCTGTGAACGCTTCTGCCACCACAGCCACAAGCCTGCTGCCAAGAGCAAGGGAATCAACAAGGCTGTCGATCGTTTGAGCATGGAGTTCATGAATGAAATTGGTTTGTCGTTTGGTGACGGACCATCAATGCTCGGCAGGAAGCCTGCCCACCATCCTGAATTTCAACATGGCCACCATCCGCATTCTGTTTCTTGGCGACATCGTCGGCGAACCCGGCCGAAAGGCCGTGATCGAGCAGCTTCCGATTCTCAGGCAAACGGAATCGCTCGATTTCATCATCGTCAACGGCGAAAATGCCGCCGGCGGAAAAGGCATCACGCCGAAAATCGCGATCGACCTGCTACGCGCCGGAGCGGCGGTTATCACCACTGGTGATCATGTCTGGGACCAGCAGGACATTGTGCCTTATTTTCCGACCGAGCCCCGACTCTTGCGGCCGATCAACTATCCGGATGGCACCCCCGGCAATGGCAGCGTTGTGCTCGAATGCGCCAAAGGCCGAGTCGCCGTGATGCAGGCGCAAGGCCGCACTTTCATGCAGCCGGCGCTCGAAAACCCCTTCATCGCCTTGGAAAACGAGGCCTTGAGGCTGCGCCAAGCCGGCGTCGGACCGATCATCGTCGATTTCCACGCCGAGACGACCAGCGAGAAAATCGCCATGGGCCGCCACCTCGACGGCAAGGTGAGCGCCGTGCTCGGCACCCACACCCATGTGCAGACGGCCGATGAAACGATTTTTCCTGGCGGAACCGGCTTCCTCACCGATGCCGGAATGTGCGGACCCGAGGATTCGGTGCTTGGCCGTACGATCGATTCGGTCGTCTGGCGCTTCAAAACTGGCATGCCCACGCGCTTCCCGGTCGCCAAGGGCCGGGTCCGGCTCTGTGGTGCGATCGTCGATGTCGATAGCGAAACCGGCACCTGCCTCGTCATCAAGAGGCTGTCATTTCAGGTTTCCGAAGGAACGGACGCCCTGCCCTGAGCATCGTTCTTGAAGGAATCCGAACAATTTTTCTTTTCACGGAGATTTTTTTTGACAGAGTGGTCGGCTTTGTTAAGGTCCGCCCGCTCTTCCCCAAGACCTGCCCGGGGTGCCGCGTTCTGCCTCGTCAATCGAGTCGGCCGCGGTGTTTTTGTCGGGTTCAAGGAAGCCGGCATCAACATCGCTCGCGTAGCTCAGGGGTAGAGCGCATCCTTGGTAAGGATGAGGTCGGGGGTTCAATTCCCCCCGCGAGCTCCAGGGCGATCACGAAATCATCTCAAGAAAAACAATAATACCATGGCAAAAGAAGCATTCCAGCGCACCAAGCCCCACGTCAACATCGGCACCATCGGCCACGTTGACCACGGCAAAACCACCCTCACCGCCGCGATCACCAACACGCTCGCCGAGAAGGGTATGGCCCAGGCCAAAAACTATGCGGACATCGACGCTGCTCCCGAAGAACGCGAGCGCGGCATCACGATCAACACCGCACACGTTGAGTACGAAACCGCCAAGCGCCACTACGCACACGTGGATTGCCCCGGTCACGCCGACTACGTGAAAAACATGATCACCGGCGCCGCCCAGATGGACGGTGCGATCCTCGTGGTCTCCGCTGCCGACGGCCCGATGCCACAAACCCGCGAGCACATCCTCCTTGCCCGCCAGGTCGGCGTTCCCGCCCTTGTGGTCTTCATGAACAAGGTTGACCTCGTCGATGACGCCGAGCTCCTCGACCTCGTTGAAATGGAAGTGCGCGATCTGCTCTCCTCCTACGAATTCCCAGGTGACGACATCCCGATCGTCAAGGGTTCGGCCAAGGCCGCCCTCGACGGCGACGCCGCCCAGAAGGAAAACATCCTCAAGCTCATGGATGCCGTGGATTCCTACATCCCCGAGCCAGAGCGCCCAATCGACAAGACCTTCCTCATGCCCGTCGAAGACGTGTTCTCGATCGAAGGTCGTGGAACCGTCTGCACCGGTCGTGTCGAGCGCGGCATCATCAAGAAGATGGAGGAAGTCGAAATCGTCGGCATCCGCGACACCCAGAAGACCACCGTCACGGACATCGAAATGTTCCGCAAGCTGCTCGACGAAGGTCGTGCGGGTGACAACTGCGGTCTGCTTCTCCGCGGTCTGAAGAAGACCGACATCGAGCGCGGCCAAGTCATCGCCAAGCCCGGCACCGTCAAGGGTCACACGAACTTCAAGTCGGAGATCTACGTTCTTTCGAAAGAAGAAGGCGGCCGCCACACCCCGTTCTTCTCGAACTACCGTCCGCAGTTCTACTTCCGCACCACCGACGTCACCGGCAGCATCAAGCTTCCGGACGGAGTTGAAATGGTGATGCCAGGTGATAATGTGAACCTGGAAGTTGAGCTCATCACTCCAATCGCCATGGAGCCGACCATGCGTTTCGCCATCCGCGAAGGTGGCCGCACCGTTGGCGCCGGCCGCGTGGGTGAGATTCTCAAATAATCAACCACAGGCAATGCCGGTTCCTGCTCCCACCCGGAGCATGAGCCGGTCTCTCGAATCCCGGGGCACTTCGCGAAAAACGGAGTGCCCCCGATTCGCCTCAAAACGGCAGTAGTTCAATTGGTAGAGCATCGGTCTCCAAAACCGAGTGTTGGGGGTTCGAGTCCCTCCTGCCGTGCCACTCCCTCCAACCTTCGATTTCAGTCATCTTCATGCAGTTCCTCGAGCACTTAAAAATTGGCGGCAGCTGGATCTCCTCCGGCATTGTTTACGCCCTGCTCGCGATTTCCCTCATCGCCATCGTGCTGAAGTGGGCCTCGCTTTCCAGCTTTGTATCAGAAGTGAAAGGCGAACTGCGCAAGGCCAGCTGGCCATGGGATTCCGATCCGAAGGCCAAGGGATTCAAGAAATACAAGGAGCTCGTCGATTCAACAATTGTGGTGCTCATCGCCATGATCCTGCTGGCGGCCTTTGTCCAACTCTGGGATTTCCTGCACATCCTTATCGTCGGATTTTTCACCAACCTCGGCCGTTGATATCGGTCGCCTGATTCTCTCATTTTCCTTCACATCATGTCCGAAAACAAAAGCTTCCGCGACCAATGGTACGTTGTCCAGGTGCTCTCTGGCCAGGAGGGCAAGGTCCGCGACCGCATCCTCCGCAATGCCCAAGCCGAAGACATGGGCGATGCCATCCGCGAGGTCCTGGTCCCCACCGAAATGGTCTCGGAAGTCCGCGGCGGCAAGAAGACTGAAACCCGCAAGAAGTTTTTCCCGGGTTACATCATCGTCAACATGAACCTCAGCACCGAAGATGGCCAGCTCGTCGAGAAGACCTGGTTTTTCATCAAGGAAACTGAAGGCGTGATCGGTTTTGCCGGCACCAAAGATCGCCCTGCACCGATGCGCCAGCGCGAGGTTGATGCCATGCTCTCGCAGATCAAGGAGCGCGGTGAAAGCGTCCGCCCGGCGATCAGTTTCGAAGTTGGCGATACCGTCAAGGTTGCCGACGGCCCCTTCCAGAATCAAAGCGGCATCGTCGAGGAAATCGACCCCGAGCGCGGCAAGCTACGCGTCTCGGTCACCATCTTCGGCCGCAGCACCCCGGTCGAGCTCGAGTACTGGCAAGTCGAGCGCGAATGATATTTTTCTGGACTCTCAGCCCCCAACCACCCACTCACCCCTCTCCCTAAAGCAAACACCCCCTCACCATGGCCAAGGAAGTAACCAAAATCATCAAACTCCAGATCAGCGCCGGCGCCGCCAACCCATCACCACCGGTCGGCCCTGCACTCGGTCAGGCAGGCGTCAACATCATGGCATTCTGCAAGGAGTTCAACGCCGCCACCCAAAGCCAGTCTGGCGATGTCCTTCCAGTCGTGATCTCGGTCTACAAGGACAAGTCCTTCACTTTCGTGACCAAGCGTCCGCCCGCCGGCAACCTGCTCAAGAAAGCCGCCGGCCTCGCATCGGGATCGAAGGAAGCCAACAAAACCAAGGTCGGTAAAATCACCAAGGCCCAGCTCATGGATGTGGTGAAAATCAAAATGCCCGACCTCAACACCAAGGACCCTGAAGCCGCTGCCCGCATCCTTGCCGGTACCGCACGCCAGATGGGCCTCGAAATCGAAGGCATGTAAGCAATCTCCGCCGCCGTTTCCCGCAAGGGGGCGACGGCACTCGCAGGAGGGTCTCGTCAATGCGGGATCCGATCGAACTGCCAACCCCAAGAACAATGGCCAAACAACGCAGCAAACGATACAAACAGGCAGCCGCCCTCGTACAGGCCGGCAAGTCCTACTCGCTCACCGATGCCATCAGCACGGTGAAAAAATTCCCGGCACCGAAGTTCACGCCGACCGTCACTCTCTCGTTCCGCCTCGGTGTGGATCCGCGCAAGAGCGATCAGATGGTCCGCGGCTCGGTCTCGCTCCCGCACGGCACCGGCAAGAATGTCCGCGTCGCCGTCTTCGCCCAAGGCGCCGCCGCCGAAGCCGCCATCGCCGCTGGTGCGGAGCATGTCGGCTACGATGACCTCATCAAGAAGGTGCTCGACGGTTTCACCGATTTCGACTCCGCCATCGCCACTCCCGATGCGATGACCGAAGTCCGCAAGATTGCCCGCGTGCTTGGTCCCCGTGGCCTCATGCCCAACCCGAAGACTGGCACCGTCACCGACGACACCGCCAAGGCAGTGCGCGAAGTCAAAGCCGGCCGCATCGACTTCAAACTCGACAAGAACGGCAATGTTTCGGGCTCGATCGGCAAGGCCGGTTTCGAACCCCAGCAACTTGAGGAAAACGCCCGCGCCTTCGTCGATAGCGTGGTGCGTGCCAAACCTGCTTCCGCCAAAGGCAACTACATCCAGGCAGTGACCCTCGCCGCCTCGATGCTGCCCGGCATCCCGCTGGAAGCCTCCACCTACACCAAAGCCTCGGCCTGAACCGGTAACGCCACACGAAAATGAATCCCGACAAGAAAATCATCATCGACAGCCTGCTGGATCGCGTCAACGCATCGCCATACCTGATCGTCATCGATTACACCGGCCTCACCGTCCAACAGTTCACTGAGCTTCGCAACCGCCTTGACGCCGGCGGTGCCCGTTGCACGGTCGCCAAGAACAGCTACATGCGCAAGGCGCTTGCCGAAGCGGGCCTGCCCGATATCGGCAACGACCTTGTAGGCCAGACTGCCTTCGTCATGGGCGAAAGCGAAGTCTTTGCCGCCGCCAAGGCGATCAAGAACTTTGAAAAGGAATTCAAGAAGCCCGAGATGAAAATCGGTCTTCTCGGCAATGCCGTACTCGACGGCGAGAAGCTCAAGGCCATCGCCGACATCCCGTCGCGCGAGTCCGTCCTCTCGCAACTGCTCGGTACGATCCTCGAGCCAGCTTCGCGCATCGCCCGCGTGGTCCAAGCGAAGTACAATCCCGATGGAGACAGCGCTCCTTCGTCCGAACCCGCAGCGGCAAGTGCCGAAGCACCTGCGGCCGCCCCAACCGAAGAACCCGCTGCTGCCGAATAAACAATCTGAACTGAAGGCGTTGGCGACTCCCGCCGCCGCCCGAACACACAATGGTTCCTCGTCGGAGCGGCGGCTGCCGCACTGAAATCCCCGAAGGCTTCGGGGGCGACGATACCGAACTGGAGAAACAAACAAAATGGCTAACATAGACACACTCGTAGAAGAACTCGGCAAGCTCTCCGTTCTGGAAGCTGTCGACCTCGTTAAGAAACTGGAAGAAACCTGGGGCGTTTCCGCCGCCGCACCGGTCGCCATGGCTGCCGGACCTGCTGCCGGACCTGCCGAGGCCGCTGAAGAGAAGACCGAATTCGATGTCGTCATCACCGACGCCGGAGCCAACAAGATCGCCGTCATTAAGGCGGTGCGCGAAGTGGCCCCCGGACTTGGTCTTGCCGATGCGAAGAAGCTCGTCGAAAGCGCTCCTGCAAAAGTCCTCGAAGGCGCTGCCAAGGATGCTGCGGAAGGTGCCAAGAAGAAGCTCGAAGAAGCCGGCGCCAAGGTCGAACTCAAGTAATCAAACACGGATTTTTCCCGGGGCGGAGCCACTCCGCTCCGGGAACTTTCCCTCACCGGAACCGACGCGAGATTCCAATGCTAACCTGGGCTTTCGCGCCGATTCCGATCCACTCTCCCATCAACTGAATTCTAACCGCCTGAGACCGTTCGCGGCTCGGGCTCAACTTGTCATCCGAACCCCCAAACACTGCCATGGCCGACCGTCTCTATTTCGGAAAATTTGAAGAGGTAATCGAACCTCCCAACCTCATCGAGGTTCAAAGCCGCTCGTATGACGAATTCCTGCAAAAGGAAGTTGCTCCCAGCGAGCGCACCGACACCGGCCTCCAAGCGGTTTTCCGCGAGGTGTTCCCGATCAAGAGCTATGACGAAGCAATCGAGCTCGATTTCGTGACCTACGACATCGAGGACCCGAAAATCACATCGCTCGACTCGCTGCGAAATGGCGAGAGCTTCAGCGCCGCGCTCTATGTGACCTTCAAGCTCAAGGACGAGACTGGCAACAAGAAGGAGCGCGTCTACATGGGCGAGCTGCCGATGATGACCCGCCGCGGTACCTTCATCATCAACGGCGCCGAGCGCGTCATCGTTTCCCAACTTCACCGCTCGCCTGGTATCTGCTTCGAGACTTCACAGCACCTCAACGGCAAGCTGCTTCACTCGTTCCGCATCATCCCCGACCGCGGATCCTGGCTCGAAGTGCAGTTCGACACCAACGACCTGCTTTACGTTTATCTCGATCGTCGTCGCCGCCGCCGCAAGTTCCTTGCGACCACCTTCCTGCGCGTGCTCGGCTATCCGACCGACCGCGACATCGTCACCCATTTCTACACGCTGGAAAACCTCAAGCTCAGCGACAAGATGGACGAGGGCGAACTCGGCCACAAAGTGCCCTTCGAGGACATCCTCGACGGCGAGCTGGTCGTGGCCAAGGCCTACGAGCCGCTCACGATCGGCATCGTGCGCCAGTTGATCGCTCTCGGCCACAACAGCGTCGAGGTGATCGATGGTCGTGAGGACGAAATCCTTCTCAAATCGCTCCGCAAAGATCCCGCCAAGGACGAGGAGTCCGCGCTCAAGGACATCTACCGCAAGCTTCGCCCCGGCGATCCGCCAACCGCTGCCAACGCCCGCGCGTTGCTCAAGCGTTTGTTCTTCGATGCGAAGAAGTACGACCTCACCCGCGTCGGTCGTTACAAGATCAACCAAAAGCTCGGCATCACCGTCGACTCCGATCAACGCATCATGGTGCCCGAGGATTTCCTCGCCGCCGTGCGTTACATCCTCAAGCTCAAGAAGGGCGACGGCGTCATTGACGACATCGACCACCTTGGTTCGCGCCGCGTGCGTGCGGTGGGTGAGCTTCTTGCCAACCAATGCCGCGTCGGCCTCGCCCGCACTGAGCGTTTGGTCAAAGAGCGCATGACCCTTTTCGATGTGAACATCGAAGGCATGACGCCGCAAAAACTGATCAACCCGAAGGCGCTCTCCGCCGTCGTCCGCGATTTCTTCGGCCGCAGCCAGCTGTCGCAGTTCATGGACCAGACCAACCCGCTCGCCGAGCTCACCCACAAGCGCCGTCTTTCGGCACTTGGACCAGGCGGTCTCAACCGCGATCGCGCCGGCTTCGAAGTCCGCGACGTTCACCCATCTCACTACGGCCGCATCTGCCCGATCGAAACGCCGGAAGGTCCGAACATCGGTCTGATCAACTCGCTGGCGACCTACAGCCACACCAACAGCTACGGCTTCATCGAGACGCCGTACCGCAAAGTGCGCAATGGCAAGGTCACCAACGAGATCGAATACCTCACCGCCGACCAAGAGGAAAATTTCCTCATCGCCCAGGCAAACAACCCGATCGACAAAAAAGGCGGATTCCTCACCGAGCGCATCACCGCTCGTGAAAAAGGTGGCGAGTTCATCGAGTCGCTGCCGACCGATGTCCACTACATGGACGTCTCGCCAAAGCAGGTGGTTTCGATCGCTGCTGCCTTGATTCCTTTCCTTGAGCACGATGACGCGAACCGCGCGCTCATGGGCTCGAACATGCAACGCCAAGGCGTGCCGCTTCTCGTTTCCGAAGCGCCACTCGTCGGCACCGGCCTCGAAGGCAAGGCTGCTCGCGATTCGCGTGCGGTGGTGGTCTCCGAAGCCGATGGCATCGTCGCCGCCGCCACGGCGGAAATCATCGTCACGACTGCCGATGGCACCATGCCAGTTTCCGAGGAGAAATTCCTCAGCGATCCGGATTCGGTGAAGTCGAATGTTGCCAAAGGCATCATGGCTTATCCGCTGCGCAAGTTCATGCGCTCGAACGCCGGCACCTGCATCAACCAAAAGCCGATCGTCAAGAAAGGTCAGAAGATCAAGAAGGGCCAAGTGCTCGCCGACGGGCCAAACACCGAAGACGGCGAACTCGCCATCGGTCGCAACGTGCTCGTGGCCTTCATGCCATGGAACGGATACAACTTCGAGGATGCCATCGTGATCTCCGAAAAAGTCGTGAAAGAGGATGTTTACACCTCGATCCACATTTCGGAATTCGATGTCGCCGCTCGTGACACCAAGCTCGGACCGGAAGAAATCACCCGCGACATTCCGAATGTTGGCGAAGAAGCTCTCCGCAACCTCGACCACGACGGCATCATCCGCATCGGCGCAGAAGTGAAGCCCGGCGACATCCTCGTCGGCAAGATCACTCCGAAGTCGGAAACGGAACTCGCTCCCGAAGAGCGCCTGCTTCGCGCGATCTTCGGTGAGAAGGCCGCTGATGTGAAGGACACCTCGCTGCGCGTTCCATCGGGCTGCGTCGGCATCGTCCAAGACGTCCGCGTCTCACAAAGCGGCTTCGCCAAGAAGCGCCAAGAGAAGGTCGATCCTAACGAGCTGAAGAAGACGCTCAAGAAGATCAACGACGAGCACAAGAAGAAGGCCGACAAACTCACCGACGACCTCACCGATCGTTTGTCCGACATTCTTCTCAACGAAAAAATCCCGCTCGATGTCGTCAACGCGCAGTCCGGCGAAATCATCATTCCCGCGAACCGCAAGATCACCAAGACCCTGCTTCGCAAGCTGGCATCGGTGCACGATCACATCGAGATCGACCCATCACCAATCCGCAACAAGATCCTGGAAATCATCGGTTCCTTCGAAAGCCGCTTCCAAGAACTCGACACCGATCGCGAGCGCAGGCTCGATTCGCTCGAGTCCGGCGACGAAGTCGATCCCGGCGTCATCAAGGAAGTGAAGGTCTTCATCGCCGCCAAGCGTAAGCTCTCGGTCGGTGACAAGATGGCCGGTCGCCACGGAAACAAGGGCGTTGTCGCCACGATCGTTCCGGAAGAAGACATGCCATTCCTTCACGACGGCACGCCCGTCGACATCTGCCTCAACCCGCTCGGCGTGCCCTCGCGGATGAACGTCGGTCAGGTGCTTGAAACCCACCTCGGCGTTGCTGCCAAGGCGCTCGGCTTCAAGGTTGCCACTCCGATTTTCGACGGCATCAAGGAAGAAGTCATTTGGAACTTCATGTCCGAGGCCAAGAAGGTCGACGGCGTGACCATGGTCGGTGGCGGCGAAAACGGCACCGCCCGCCCACGCAAGGCTGGCGAACCCGAAGGTCGCGGATTCACTTGGATCGGCGACGGCAAGGACGGCACCACCGGCGGCAAGTCGACGCTGTACGACGGCCGCACCGGCGAAGCATTCCACAACCCGGTCGTGGTCGGTTACATTTACATGCTCAAGCTCGGCCACTTGGTCGCCGACAAGATCCACGCTCGTGCGGTCGGACCCTACTCGCTCGTCACCCAGCAACCGCTCGGAGGCAAGGCGCAGTACGGTGGCCAGCGCTTCGGGGAAATGGAAGTCTGGGCCCTCGAGGCCTATGGCGCCGCCTACACGCTGCAGGAACTTCTCACCGTCAAGTCCGACGATGTCCAAGGCCGCACGCGCATCTACGAGGCGATCGTCAAAGGCGACAACAACCTCGAAGCCGGCACACCCGAATCCTTCAACGTCCTCATCAAGGAAATGCAGTCCCTCGGCCTCGATGTCCGACCGGGCCGCAAGGGGTCGACCCACGGCTCCGGCATGACCGGTGGCTTGGACGATTACTCACTCGATGATCTCACCCTCTAACCTGAGCCCCGCGAACCATAACCCCCAACATTTCCCATCACATGAATGTCGATAACAATCTTCGCGAACTCTTCGGTGTCGATGAACGCCCCGAAGCCTTTGATCAGGTCTCGATCACCGTGGCGTCACCGGAAATCATCCGCTCTTGGTCCAAGGGCGAGGTGAAAAACCCGGAAACCATCAACTACCGCACCTTCAAGCCGGAAAAAGGCGGACTCTTCTGCGAGCGGATCTTCGGACCGACCCGCGACTGGGAGTGCGCCTGCGGCAAGTACAAGCGCATCAAGCACAAGGGCGTCGTCTGCGATCGTTGCGGCGTCGAAGTGACCCTCAGCCGCGTCCGTCGCGAGCGCATGGGCCACATCGAACTCGCTGTGCCGGTTTCGCACATCTGGTTCTACAAATGCATGCCATCGCGCATCGGTCTCATGCTCGACATGAGCGCACGTCAACTCGAGCGCGTGATCTACTATGAAGATTACGTCGTCACCGAGCCTGGCAACACCGCTCTGGAGCGCGGACAGCTGCTCACCGAAAACGAACTGCGTGAAGCCGAAGACACCTACGGCGACGGCTCGTTCAAGGCATCAATGGGTGCAGAAGCGATTCAAGAACTGCTCAAGCAACTCGACCTCGCCGAACTCGCGGTGAAACTCGAGGAAGAGCTTGGCACCACTCGCTCGAAGCAGAACAAGAAGAAGCTCTCGAAGCGTTTGAAAATCACCCAAGGCTTTGCGGCTTCGAAGTCGCGCCCTGAGTGGATGGTGCAAACCGTCCTGCCGGTGATCCCGCCAGACCTTCGCCCGCTCGTTCCGCTCGAAGGCGGCCGCTTCGCGACTTCCGATCTCAACGATCTCTACCGTCGCGTCATCAACCGCAACAACCGCCTCAAGAACCTCCTGCTTCTCAAGACTCCGGAGGTCATCATTCGCAACGAAAAGCGCATGCTTCAGGAAGCGGTCGATGCCTTGTTCGACAACGGTCGCCACGGCCGCGCAGTCACCGGCGCCGGTAACCGTCCGCTCAAGTCGCTCTCCGACATGCTCAAGGGCAAAGGCGGTCGTTTCCGCCAAAACCTTCTCGGCAAGCGCGTCGACTACTCGGGCCGCTCGGTCATCGTCATCGGACCCGACCTCAAGCTCGGCCAGTGCGGTCTTCCCAAGAAGATGGCACTCACGCTGTTCGAACCCTTCATCATCCGCCGCCTCAAGGAGCTTGGCTACTGCCACACCGTGCGCTCGGCCAAGAAGATGATCGATCGCAAAACAACCGAAGTTTGGGACATCCTTGCGGAAGTCACCAAGGGTCACCCGATCCTGCTCAACCGCGCTCCCACGCTGCACCGCCTTTCGATCCAAGCCTTCGAACCGAAGCTCATCGAAGGTGAAGCGATCCGCGTTCACCCGCTGGTTTGTACCGCTTACAACGCCGACTTCGACGGTGACCAAATGGCGGTCCACGTCCCGCTCTCGGTCGAGGCGCAGATGGAGTGCCGTCAGTTGATGCTGGCGCCCAACAACATCTTCTCGCCCGCATCGGGTCGTCCGATCACGGTGCCCTCGCAGGACATCATTCTCGGCACGTATTACCTCACTTGGGCGCCGGTGCGCACTCAGAAGGATCGCGAAAAGGCCGAACACCTGCCGCTTTTCGAAAATTCATCCGAAGTGGAATTCGCCATTGCAGCCCGCAAGATCGAATACCATTCGTGGATCCGCATTCGCAACCCCGACCACGGCAAAGACACGGTCTTTGGCTACAAGGGTGAGGAGCTTTCGGACAAGGACCGCAAGGACCTCACGCCGCTCGAAGCCGCTTTGCGCGAAGGCAAGATCATCGAAACCACTCCTGGTCGCGTTCGCTTCAACGAGATCTGGCCGTCGGGCGTTGGTTTCATCAACCACAACGTCGGCAAGAAGCAGATCGGCGAGATCATCTGGCGCTGCTACCAAGTCGCAGGCAAGAAGAAGACCGTCGAAACTCTCGACGAACTCAAGGTCCTCGGCTTCAAGGAAGCGACCCGCTCGGGTACTTCGATCGGTATCGTCGACATGGTGATCCCCGAAGAAAAGGAAGAGGTCATCAAGAAGGCATACGAAGAAGTCGAAAAAGTCACCAAACAGTACCGCAACGGTGTCATCACCGACGGCGAGCGCTACCAGAAGGTCGTCGACATCTGGACCGGTGCGACCGACACGATTGCCAACGCGCTCTATCGCAAGATCGAGCACAACGATGGCAAAGCAAAGGCATCGCCGCTCTTCATGATGGTCGACTCCGGCGCACGGGGTAACAAGTCGCAGATCAAACAGCTCGGTGGCATGCGCGGCCTTATGGCCAAGCCCTCTGGCGAAATTATCGAGCGTCCGATTATTTCGAACTTCCGCGAAGGCCTCTCGGTGCTCGAGTATTTCATCTCGACCCACGGCGCCCGCAAGGGTCTCTCCGACACCGCGCTCAAGACCGCGGACTCGGGATACATGACTCGCAAGCTGGTCGATGTCGCCCAAGATGTGATCATCACCGGTCAGGATTGCGGTACTGCCAACGGCATCTCGGTCGCCGCGATTTACGACGGCGATGAGGAAACCGCATCTCTCGCTACCCGCGTCTACGGCCGCGTGTCCTGCGAACAAATCAAGGATCCCGTCACCGGCGAAAGCATTGTCGACATTGACGATGTGATCAATGAAGTGCAGGCAAAGGCTATCGAGCGCATCGGCGTTCAAAAGCTCAAGATTCGCTCGGTGCTCACCTGCGAATCCGATCGTGGTTGCTGTGCAAACTGCTACGGCCTCAACCTTGCGACCGGACTTCCAGTGAAAATCGGCGAAGCGGTCGGCATCATCGCCGCTCAGTCGATCGGCGAGCCCGGCACGCAGCTCACCATGCGTACCTTCCACGTTGGTGGTGTTGCCGCAGCAACCTTCAAACAACCGATCATCAAGACCAAGAACGCCGGACGCCTTGTTTACAAGGATCTCCGCACGGTTCAGGCCGCCGATGGCACATGGGTCGTCCTCAACAAGAACGGCTCGATCTCGATCCGCGACAAGGCCGGCCTCGAGCTCGAAAGTCAAACGATCGTCATTGGTTCGATCATCTCCGTCAAAGATGGCGAAGATGTGAAGAAGGGTGACACGGTTGTGACATGGGACCCCTACAACGTGCCGATTCTCACCGAGAAGGGTGGTAAGGTCGAGTTCCGCGACATGATCCCGGGCATCACCGTTGCCACCGAGACCGACAAGGAAACCGGCAAGAAGGGCATGGTCGTCACCGAACACAAGGAAGACCTTCACCCGCAGGTGGTCATCATCGACGAGAAGACCAAGGAAGTGAAAGCCAGCTACTCGATCCCGGTCGGCGCTCACCTTTCCGTCAAGGAAGGTCAGACCGTGACCGGTGGTATCCAGCTCGCCAAGACCCCTCGCAAGGTGGCTCGCACCAAGGACATCACCGGCGGTCTGCCGCGTGTTGCCGAGCTTTTCGAAGCGCGCAAACCAAAAGATTCCTGCGTCATTTCCAAAATCGACGGCGAGGTTTCATTCGGCGCAAATGTGCGCGGCAAGAAGCGGGTGGTTATCACGCACGCCGAAACCGGCGAGCAAGTCGACCACCTCGTACCGATGGGCAAACACGTCATCGTCACCGATGGTGATAAAGTGAAGCGCGGTGATCAGATCACCGAAGGCCCTGTGTCGCCCGAGGATCTTCTCGAGGCTTGCGGCGCCCAAGAGCTCCAAGAGCACCTCGTCAACGAAGTGCAGTCGGTCTACCGCGTCCAAGGCGTGGAGATCAACGACAAGCACATCGAGGTCATCATCCGCCAAATGCTTCGCAAGGTGAAGATCACCGATCCGGGCGATGCCGACCAGTACCTCTGGGGCGACCAGGTCGATCGTTCGAACTTCAAGCGCATCAACGCCGAGATTGTCGCCAATGGTGGCAAGCCGGCCGAAGCGGAACCGGTGCTTCTTGGCATCACCAAGGCCTCGCTCGAAACCGACTCGTTCATCTCGGCAGCATCCTTCCAAGATACCACCCGCGTCCTCACCGAGGCGGCAACCCTTGGCAAGGTCGACTACCTCAGCGGCTTCAAGGAGAACGTGATCATGGGTCACTTGATTCCTGCCGGCACCGGCTTCCCATGCCATCGCGATTCGGAATTCGAATTCACTGTCGAAGAACCCGAGCCGATCGTGCAGACTGAAGAGTCGATTGAAGATCAGGAAGATATGGCCACGGCCTAATCTTCCCAGTTTTCGAGATCATAGATTCAACCAGCCCCCGGCCTGCCATCGCGCATGCCGGGGGCTTTTTTATCAAGTTGCCATCACAAGCGGCAAATCCACCTGCATTCCTGTGCAAATGGACCACTGCCTTTCAAGGCATCACAAGATCACATCGTGATCGGCAAATGTCCGTAGAGCGTGAAGCCGGTGGATTCGTCGATGTGGATGTCGAGGATTTGGCCGGTGTGGCGGTTGGGGTCGCCTTCGAAGATGACGATTTTGTTGTGCGAGGTGCGGCCCGAGAGGCGCTCCGGATTGTTTTTTGAGGGGCCTTCGCAAAGGATTTGCTGCCGAGTACCGACGAGTGCCGCGTTTTTTTCGATGGCGATACGGTTGACGACATCAAGGAGGCGTTGGTTGCGTGATTCCTTTTCCTCCTCGGAAAGTTGGCCGTCCATTTCAGCGGCGGGGGTGTTGCGGCGCTTTGAGTAGCGGAAGACAAAGGCGTTGTCGAACTGCAGGCGTTCTACGGTGTTCATCGTAGATTGGAAATCCTCCTCCGTTTCGCCAGGGAATCCGACAATGATGTCGGTGGTGATGGCGATGCCGGGTCTGGCGGCCTTCATTTTTTCGCAGATCTCGACAAACTTCGCGTTTTTGTAAGGGCGGCGCATTTCCTTGAGGATGCGGTCCGAGCCGCTTTGCATCGGGAAATGGATGTGAGAGCAGAGCTTGGGCAAATAGGTGAAAGCGGCAACGAGGTCGTCGCGATAGCCGATCGGGTGAGGTGAAGTGAAACGGATGCGCTCGATGCCATCGACTTCGTGCACGGCCTCGAGCAACTGCACGAAGGGTGATTTGCCGCCGATGATGGGAAATTCGGTGCGGCCGTAGAGGTTGACGATTTGGCCGAGCAGCGTGACCTCCTTGACGCCTTGCGCTGCGAGCTGGCGAACTTCGCCGACGATTTCGGCAATCGGCCTGCCGCGCTCGCGTCCGCGGGTGTCGGGCACGATGCAGAAAGAGCAGCGCATGTTGCAGCCCTGCATGATGGAAACAAACGCCGAGGCTTCGCGGGCCTTGGGGATGTGATCGCGGATGGTATTTTGCGAGCCTTCTTCGGCCTCGATGTCGCAGACCGTTTCGCCGCGCAGCGAGAGTGAGGGGTCATCCATGCGAGCCTCGAGGCGGCGCTTGAGGATGCCATCCACATAATCGAAAACCTTGTGGTATTTTTGCGTGCCCGCGACGACATCGAGGCTGGGCACGGCTTTGAAAAGTTCTTCACCGCGCGACTGCGCCATGCAGCCCATGAAGCCATAGACCACATGTCGGCGGTCGCGGCCGGCATGCATCATCGAGCCCATTTTCCCGAGTGCTTTTTGCTCCGCCTGATCGCGCACCGAGCAGGTATTGATGAGCACCGCATCGGCGTCCTTTTCGGTCGGCGTGACCGTGTAGCCCCCTTCGACGAACATGCGCGCGACTTGCTCGGAGTCGCGTTCGTTCATCTGGCATCCGTAGGTCTTGATGTAAACCTTGGGCATGGAAAAAGTTTAAAGTTTCAAGACCTCAGTTTCAAGTGAGAGAAGAAGCGACAACTCACTGGTAGGGACCTTTCTTTGAAAGTTCCGTTGCGTTTGAAGAGAGAAAAAGGGAAAAGATCTCAAGCTAGGACAAGTCTTGAGTCGGAATTAAGTTTCTCGCTGAGTTCGGTCCAACCGTTGGGAGATTGTAGATTGAAACAGCGTAGATAGAGCGTGACGAGTTTTGGGTCGAAGCTTTCGAGGAGGCTGTCGATGGTCGAATTCAGGCGCTCGGTGTCGAAGCTTTTGGGGAGTTCGCCGACAACAGATCCTTTGCCGTCGTGTGGGATGCCCATGCCATCGCAAAACATCGCGAGCAGCGGTTGCTGTCCGGCCATCAGGTAGGCTTGCATAAGGTGTTCGCCGATCGTGTTGCAGGCGCCGATTTTAAGGGTTTTGTGGATCCACGCGTATTGCTCGGTCATTGGTTTTTTCTCGACGAAGACCGGGCGCAGTTTGCGTTTCTCGGCGAGCGACGCGACGGCGGATTTGTACACATTGCGGTCATGTGAGCGGAACCAATCGAGCATCTGGTTGACGATTGACGGGTCGACGGCGGAGTAGATTTCGTAGGCTTTCACGGCAGAAAATTCGGGTGCGCGCCAGTCAAGTCGCGGAGGCGTGCCGATGCAAGGCCGGAGAAGGGGTGATTTTGCGAATCAGTGGTCGATTTTGCGCATCGATGCGTTATGCGCTCGAGAAAGGAGCAACAGCGCCACGATGGCTCCCACGCCGCAGAGAAACATGTCCCATTGGGTGTCCCAGTGGTCGCCTTGGGTGCCGAGAAACGATTCGGCCGCTTTCGCCGAGACCAGTGCGGCGGCCCATTCGATGAGTTCGTAAAAAGCGCTGAAGCCGAGGCAGAAGGAGATCACGCAAAACGCCAACCAGCCCTTGCGTGCGAACACTTCGTTGCGCAGGAAAATTTCGCGCAGCAGGATGGCGGGGACGAACCCCTGCATTAGGTGACCAAGGCGGTCGTAGTGGTTGCGCTCAAAGTTGAAGCCATCGCGAAACCAATCGCCGATCGGCACGCGTGCGTAGGTGTAGTGGCCGCCGACGATCAGCACCAGCATGTGCAGTGCGATGAGCCAGAGCGCGAGGTTGGAAAAACGCCAACCTTTCGTCTGTGCGACGAGCAAGGCGACGAAGCCGATGAGCACCGGTGCTACTTCAAGCCACCAGGTGGGGCGGTCGAAGGGTTCGATTGCCGACCAAGCGAATGCTGGCAGGATGCCGCAAAGCAGCAGGAAATTCGGGTGGGTTTTCAGAATTTTCAAATGGGGTTGCGTGAATCCTTCACCGCAGGCCGAGCACCTTCGGTGAACTGGCGTTGCCGAAGCGGTCGAGCGCGGTGATGGCGATGGCATCGGCGCGTGGCACCGAGCATTGGCCGGATCCTGCGGAGGTAATTTTTACCGTGCGCCAGTTGCCATCGACTCGCGTTTGAATGGCAATTTTCGCGGTGCTTTTATCGGGCGTCCAACGCACGAGTGTGCCATCGCCATTCGCTTGTGCGCTCACGCCGGGCGCTTCGGGCGCGTTGTTGTTGAGCCATGGCATGGCTGGCACGGCGGCAGCTTGCGTGTAGCTGCCGGCGAGTTTGGTGGCGATGCCGCCGCGGTTGTTGACGAGGCTTTTCGCGCTCCAGTGGATGTGGCCTTGCGGGCCTCTGCCGATTTTGCGTGAGAGGTCGATTTGGTTGGTGATTTCCGATGCTGGGCGTCCCGGGTCTTCGGACGATTGGATGCGTGCGGTGGCGATGCCTGGCCAGACCGGGCGGCTTCCTTGATCGCGCCACCACTCGAGCAGCAGCGGGAAGCTTTGTTTGCGGGGCGAGATGCGCCAATACAACTGCGGAGCGAGGTAATCGACCCACCCGTTTTTGAGCCACTTGCGCGAATCGCCGGCGAGGTGCTCGAAGCTGTCGATGCCCGCCTCGATGCCATCGGGCAC
>JAPOLH010000031.1 GCA_029977225.1 Verrucomicrobiaceae bacterium
AGTATTACAATAACGACAATTGCCGCTACAACCCAAGTCCATTTATTATTCATACAAACCTCCTTTGGTATAAATTGATGGTACTACTTTTTAGATAAAAAGTAATAATTTGTTAAATTCTCAAGGAAAATCAGATAAAATCGGCGTTATTCGCCACCATTTTAGGCGGGCCTGAGCAGGTATCCCGCCACCCAGCCTTCCGCGCCGCTTTCGTTTCGGCACCAATGCCAACCATGAATCTGACGCATCGATTCCAAGGAATCGCCGCGCCGGATTTTCAAAACCGCGGGGTCAAATGCCTCGATCGCCGAGAAACGCCCGTCGCCGAGCGGTTTGAGAATTTCCTCAGGAATGTAACCGTCATTGCCCGCCGCATCGCTTGCCCAAACCCAGCCAGGCCATGTCCGGTCGGCCGCACCGACTCGCACCTCGTCACCGGGCGCAAGGCGGATCGGTTCGCTGTCGTTGTCCTCGTAATCGGAATTTGCGGTGTGCTTGGCCATGGCGCGTGACGCGAACCAATCACATACACTGCCCCTTGGCCAAGATCGAATTCGCCACGCTCTCGCGTAGGTCACGAAGTGCCAATCATTTGTCACAATCGGATCCTACCCCCCGATTGAAATGCATCACATCACCAACGACCCCGATCAACAACTCGTCGAACTCGCCCAAAACGGAGACACCCGAGCCTTCGACTCACTCATCGAAAAACATCACTCGCGCCTCTACGGTCTCGTCCACCACATGACCTCGCACCACGAGGACAGCCACGACATCCTGCAAGAAGTCTATTCACGCGCATTTCGCTCGATCCGCAGCTTCCGTGGCCACTCAAGCTTTCACACCTGGATCCACCAGATCGCCGTAAACCACACGCTCAATTTTCTGCGCAAAAAGAAACGCCGCTCAGGCATCAGCCTTCAGGAAGTCGTTTCCAACGACGGCTGCGATCCCGCACTCGTCGATCCCAGCCATCGCGTCAATCCGGAACGCCAAACGATCGTCCGCGAACTCCGCTCGCGCCTCAACGAAGCCTTCAAAAAACTCACCGACGCCCATCGCCGCGTCGTGACGATGTTCGATCTCCAAGGCATGTCGCATGGCGAAATTGCCCGCACGCTTAACACCTCCGAAGGAACGATCCGCTCGCGCTTGCATTACGCCCACCTGCAACTTCAATCAGCCTTGCAGGACACATGGAACGAACGCTTCTGCGATTGAGAGAAATTTCTCCGCACAAATAAACTCACTCTCTCACCGAAGCCCGGCGCAAGCGATCCATGATCGCCACGCCAAGCCCAGTCTCGCTCACCGGTTCGGCGACGATCGCGTCGAGCCCGGCCTCATCCAGACTGCGCATGATATAAAACAAGCGGATCGCCGCCTCGGCAAGCTTCCCACTGCCGGGGCTCAAGGCCTCGACACACTCCCACGAATGCATGGTCACATATCGACCATCATCCTCGCCACGATAACTCATCAAGCCATACCGCTTGCCTGGCTCCGGACGAAAATCACTCGGATCGGAAAGTAAAATCAGCGGCGTGTGCGGCGCGTAATGGCTCGGCAATTGACCCGGCGCATGCGGCGCATCACCAGGTTTCTCCTTAAGCTTCTCGACCTTGCCGAACGCCTGCAACTGCTCCTTGGTCACTGGACCTGCGCGATGCAATCTCAACACCGGCTTTTTGCCCTCGCGCGGCTCGATGGAAATGATCGTGCTCTCAAGACCTTCGGTGCAGGCACCACCATCGACGATCAAAGGAACCCTTCCTTCCAATTCTTTCATCACCGCCGATGCGGAGGTCGGCGAAATCCTTCCAAAGCGATTCGCACTCGGCGCGGCGATCGGTTGGCCCAGTTCTTTGTTGATCGCACGAAAAACCGGATGCGCACTCTGCCGCACCGCCACAGTCGGCAAGCCACTTGTGACGAGATCCGGCACATCAGGATGCTTGGGCAAAATCAATGTCAGCGGCCCTGGCCAAAACGCTTCGGTGAGTCGATTGACGTCTTCGGCAATTTCATCCGGCACCACCGCCACGCGCTTCAAATCGCCACGCGAGGCAACGTGCACGATCAACGGATCAAATGAAGGCCGCTCTTTCGCTGCAAACACCTTTGTCACCGCATCGGCGTTGAAGGCATCCGCCGCCAAGCCATACACGGTCTCGGTCGGCAAGGCCACGATCTCACCCGCACGCAACAACGAAGTTGCCTCGCGGATAGCCTCCTTCATATCATCGTCGGTGGCCTGGATGATGCGTGTTTCGGACATGGCGGGGTCATGCCACAGACCTACGCGGATTGCGAACACCTATTTTGAGTTTCCCTCGTGATGGTGCATCGCTAGTTTTGATCCATGAACGAAACAAAACCGACGCCGAAAAACATCGTGCTGGTCGGCTTCATGGGCAGCGGCAAAACGACCGTCGGCCGTGAACTCCACCAACGCCTCGGCTACCCGCTGGTGGACATGGATCAGGTGATCGAGGAACGCGCCGGCAAATCGATCCCCGCGATCTTCGCGGAGCAGGGTGAAGCGGTATTTCGCGAAATGGAAACTTCCCTGCTGAAGGAAATTACCGATCACGCAGGCAGCGAGCGACGCATCATTTCCACCGGCGGCGGCATCGTCGGTAGCGAGGAAAACCGCACCTTGCTCAAACAACTTGGATATGTCGTGTGGCTCAGCGCGCCAATCGATGTGATCCTCGAGCGCACCAGCAAAAACCGCAACCGCCCGCTCCTCCACACCGAAGACCCGGCCACCAAAATCCAGCTCCTCATGGACCAACGCACCCCACTCTACGAGGAGGTCGCCCATCTGAAACTCGATACCTCGGGCCTCGATTTTAGCGAGCTCGCCACCGGCATCCTCGAGTGCGCCCGCTACTTTTTCACCAACCGCGCATGACCTCTCCCGAGGCACAGGTGAAACATTGGGCCGCCGAGGCGGGCTTCGACGATTGTCGCTTCGCCAAAGCGGGCACTGCAAGCCACGCACAGGAATTTCTCGATTGGATCGAGCACGGCAAACACGGCGAGATGGCCTGGCTCGAGCGCAACCCGCATCGCCGCTGCGACCCGCGCGAAGTCCTGCCCGGATGCCGCACGGTGATCTGCCTCGCCCTCAATTATTTTCCTGGAAACAACCCCTTTCCGGAAAACCACCCCGGCGGCTACCGCATCGCTCGCTACGCCTGGAACAACGATTACCACGATCTGATCGAAAAAAAACTCAGGGAGCTTGATCAAAAATTACAAACCCTCGGCGGCACGCAAAAATTCTATGTCGATACTGGCCCAGTCCTTGAACGCGATTTCGCTAGCGATGCCGGACTCGGTTGGAACGGCAAATCGACGATGCAAATCCACCGCCGACTCGGCACCTGGTTTTTCCTCGCCGATATCCTCACGACGCTCGACCTCACGCCCGATGCACCGATCCGCGACCACTGCGGCTCGTGCTCCCGCTGCATGACCGCTTGCCCGACCCAAGCAATCACCGCCCCGCGCCAACTCGATGCCCGCCGCTGCGTTTCCTACCTGACCATCGAACACAAGGGACCGATTCCCCATGAATTTCGCCGCGCCATCGGCAACCGCATCTATGGCTGCGACGACTGCCTGCAAGCCTGCCCATGGAACCGCTTCGCCAGCACCTCTCGCGAGGCGAGCTTTCACGCCCGCGAGTCAGTTTTCTCGATGCAAATGCGCGATTTCCTGAGCCTCACCGACGAGTCCTTCCGCACGCTCTTCGCCAAATCCCCCATCAAACGCATCAAACGCCCGGCCTTTCTCCGCAATGTCTGCGTCGCCCTCGGCAACACCGGCACCGCCGACGACCTCCCCGCACTCAGGCAAGCGGCTCAAGACCCCCATCCGTTAGTCGCCGAGCATGCGCTTTGGGCCATCACCGAAATCGAAAGCCGCGGGGCATGCAAGCACTCAGGCTCTAAGGCCCGAGTTTGAGCTTGCAAGCACGGCACGGAGGGCTTAAAAGTTGCCCCCACAGCTTCTGACGAAAGAAAGGAGTGGGTCTCGTACCCACTCTTTTGCGTCTACGGACATCAGAAGCAGCGATCGCACACAACGCCCGCCATGACCAACGATATCGTCGCCCTCATCGAATACTACGAAAAGGAAAAAGGCATCGACCGCGACAAGGTCGTCGCCGCCTTGGAATTCGCATTCATCTCCGCCTATCGGAAAATGGTTCCCGGTGCTGATGCGATCGAAAACATCCGCGCCGATGTGAACACCCGCAAGGGCGAAACCCGCATCTTCGCCTCACTCACAGTCGTGGCAGATGAGGATTATGCGGACAAATTCAACGAAGTCCCCCTCTCTACCGCACTCAAGAAAAACCCTTCGGCCGCCATCGGCGAACAGGTGGAGTTCAACATCACCCCGAAAGACTTCGGCCGCATTGCCGTCCAAACCGCGAAGCAAACGATGATGCAACGCCTCCGCCAGGCGGAGAAGGAAATGATTTATGAGGAATTCAAGGATCGCGCCGGCGACATCGTCTCAGGCACCGTTCGCCGCTTCGAACGCAACGATGTGATGATCGACCTCGGCAAGTTCGAAGGCATCATGCCGAACCGCGAACGCGTCCAAGGCGAAGATTACAACATAGGCGACCGCATCCGTTGCTATGTGCTCGCCGTTGAAAATGAAGGCCGCGGCCCGGAAATCATCCTCTCGCGCAGTCATCCGAATTTCGTCCGTCGCCTGTTCGAGGCCGAGGTCAACGAAATCTCCGACCGCACCGTTGAAATCCGTGGCATCGCTCGCGAAGCTGGATTCCGCACGAAGGTCGCCGTCTGGAGCAGCGACCCGAAGGTGGACCCCGTCGGCGCTTGCGTCGGCATGCGCGGAGCCCGCGTCAAAAACATCGTCCGCGAACTCAACAACGAAAAAGTCGACATCATCCGCTGGAGCGAAGACCCCAAGGAGTTCGTCCGCGAAGCACTCAAGCCCGCCGAACTCCGCTCGATCAGCGTCGACGAGGAAAACAAGATCGTCCATGTCACCGTCGATGAAATCGACCTCAGCAAGGCCATCGGCCGCAAAGGCCAAAACGCCCGCCTCTCGTCCCGCCTCATGGGCTGGGATGTGCAGGTCCGCCGCGACGAATCGAAGGAAGAACAATTTAAGGAAAAGATCGGCGGCGCCGCTCACACGCTCGCCGAACAACTCGAGATCACCGAAGAACTCGCCAACAAGCTCACGCTCGCCGGCGGATTCAACCCGGAAATGATCGTCGACATGCCCTCCGAATACATCGCTTCAGCCCTCGAAATCACCCCTGAGGCCGCCGATGCGATCCTCGCCCGCGCCCAATCCCTCGTCTCCGGCGGAGAAGCAGTCACCAGCAACGACTGATCCCCGCCCACCTCACACACCACTGCTAGAAAAGCCGGATGCCCAAAAAAAGCGATAGCTCACCACCCGAACAGGACAAGGTGCTCGATCTCCTCGAGACCACCAAGAAACCTTCACGCCGTGAGCGCCAACGCCAGGAAGCGGAAGCCAAAGCCCCGGCACCGAGCAAGCTCGATCAAGCCAAGCGCAACGCCCTCGACCTTTTCGCTGAGGAGGCAAAACCAAAAGTGCGCAAAACCGCAGCCAAACCAAAGGCAGTCCTCGGATCGATATCCAAGGTTCTCGAAAAAGAGGACCCTGCCATGGTCAAAATCCCGGCTCCCGCAGTTGAATCCGCACCTGTTGTCAGCGCTGTCGCCGATTCGGAATCCAGCGACCCAATCGACTCCGGTGATCCAAAGCTGATCATCATCAAGCCGCCGATCCTGGTCCCCGAACTCGCTTCACGCCTGGGCCTGAAGCCGTTCAACATCATGGCCGACCTGATCAAGCTCGGCGTTTTTCCTGCTCCGAACCAGCCGATCGAACCGGAAACCGCCGCAAAAATTTGCGAGATCCACGGCTTCACCTTCGAACGCGAAAAACGCGACAAGGAAAAAGGTTTCCACAAGGTCGAGGAAGTCATCACCGAACCCGAAGCCCCCGCCGAGGAACCGGAAGACCAACTCAAGCCACGCCCGCCAATCGTCACGATCATGGGCCATGTCGACCACGGCAAAACCTCGATCCTCGACTACTTCCGCAAAACAAAAATCACTGCCGGCGAAGCAGGTGGCATCACCCAGCACATCGGTGCTTATCAGGTGATCCACAACGATCAGGAAATCACCTTCCTCGACACACCGGGCCACGCGATTTTCTCCGACATGCGCGCACGCGGTGCTGATATCACTGACATTGTGGTGCTCGTCGTCGCCGCCAATGACGGCATCATGCCCCAAACGCTTGAAGCGATCCAGCACGCGAAAAAGGCCAAAAAAACAATCATCGTCGCAATCAACAAATGCGACCTCCCCTCGGCGAATGTCGAACGCGTGAAATCTCAACTCGCCGAACACGGCCTGCAAACGACGGACTTCGGTGGCGACACGGAATTCGCTGCAGTTTCCGCACTCAACGGCCAAGGCATGGGCGACCTGCTCGACCTGATCAGCCTCCAGGCCGAAGTGCTCGAGCTCAAAGCCAATCCGAAATCACCCGCCCGAGCCGCCGTAATCGAAGCCCGCGTGGTCCCCGGCCGCGGCACCACAGCCACGGTCATCGTGGAGTCCGGCACGCTCAAAGTTGGCACTCCCTTCATCTGCGGCCCCTACGCCGGCAAAGTCCGCTCGCTTATCAACGACCGCGGCGCCAGCGTGAAGTCCGCCCACCCGGGCATGCCGGTCGAAGTGATCGGTTTCGAGGAACTCCCAAATGTCGGCGACCACCTCACGGAAATGAAATCCGAACGCGAGGCCAAAACTCTCGCCGCCGATCGCCAGGAACAGCAGCGCATCGCTCGCCTCAAACCGCAACACCGCAACCGCCTCGAGGACCTTTACTCGATGGTCAAAGACGGTGGCGGCAAGGCCATGCTCAAGCTGATCCTGAAATGCGATGTTCAGGGATCTGTCGAAGCAATCAAAAAAGCCGTGCTCGCGATCGAATCGGATAAGGTCGAATGCTCGTTCATCACTGCCGCTGCTGGTCCTATCACCGAATCGGATGTTGCCTACGCGTCCTCGACCGATGCAATCATCCTCGGCTTCAATGTGAAGGTCGAAGCGAAAGCGGTGAAGGCCGCCAAGGCCTCAAGCACCGAGATCAAACTCTACTCGATCGTTTACGAACTCATCGACCAAGTCCGCGAAGCCATGCTCGGACTCCTCGAGCCCCTCACCCGCGAAACCGTCATCGGCCACGCCGAAGTCCGCAAGGTCTTCAAACTCTCGAGAGGCCGCGCCGCCGGCTCCTTCGTCACCGATGGCCGCATCCATCGCAAGGCCCACGCCCGCGTCATCCGCGAAGGCATTCCGGTCTTCGACGGCCGCATGTCTACCCTTCGCCGCTTCCAGGAAGAGGTCGAGGAAGTCCGCACCAATTTCGAATGCGGCATCCGCCTCGGCGAATTCAACGAATACCAGGAAGGCGACATCATCGAGTGCTACAAACTCGAAAAAGTCCCGCAGACGCTGTGAGGTAAAAAGCTGAAACTCTGAAAGGCTGAAAAGCTGAAATCAGAGCCCAGCTGACAATCTTACATCTTCTTTCAGCATTTCAGCTTTTATTAAGTCATGTCCCGCCGCCTCGATCGCGTCAACGAACTGCTCCGCCGGGAAATCGGCAATGTGGTCCAGAAGGATTACGAGTGGCACGGCAAACTGGTCACGATCAGCGAAGTCGATGTCACCCAAGACCTGAAGGAAGCCAAAGTCTGGACCAGCGTGCTCGGCGGTGACGCCCAACCGGTCATCGACAAACTCAACCGCGATCACGGCTCGATCCAATCAAAAGTCATGAAACGCGTGGTACTCAAATCCACCCCAGTCCTGCGCTTCCACCACGACTCCTCCGCCAGCCGCGGAGTCGACATGGTCAACCTCCTCGATGAGGTCGAAAAACTTCCCAAGGCACCGGAAGCAGAACAGGAGTGATCCCGGCCAAATAAACCGCTGTACCATGCGGGCTTGAATCGGTGTATGTTATGCCAATCTCTGGCATACCGACTCATGAACCCGTCACGCCGTTCGCTCGTCACCCACGACTCGCTCATTGCTCATACGCTTGGCGATCGAGAATCACTTCACTTTCGGTTTTTCATAGGCGGACACCTTCATTCGATACGCCATGGCAATGACCTGATGGTCAACCTGCGCTACGGCTGCCCGCTTGCAGGCTCAATGCACCATGTGGCGTTGGAACTAAACGAACCCAATAGCACGCGCGTCATCACGCTGATCGGGCCCGGATCCGAGGCCAGCTTCTCAATCACCGATGACAGCACTATCTGGACCCATGCCGATGAGCAAACGGAGATCACGGCCATCATTTCTTTGAAATCCGATGGGCATGGCTGGGATACCGAAATCACCGTAAAAAATCGCGCCAAGTCTCCCATCGCATGGCGCGTGCTTCACGGTCTTGATATCGGCCTCACCTCGCCTGCCGCCGCTCGCAACAACGAGTCGTACACCAGCCAGTACATCGATCACCATCCGCTCGATCACCCAAGCTTCGGCAAGCTGATCGCCAGCCGTCAAAACCTGAAGGTGAACGGCAAGAACCCCTACCTCATCCAAGCCTGCGAGCAGGGCTGTGACGAATTTGCAACAGACGCCAGCCAGGTCTTTGGTTCAATGATCAATCGGCATCATCATCCTCTTTGTTTTGATTCGAATGCCATCCGCCTCTCGAGCCTCAAACAAGCCGAGTCTTCATACGGCGCGCTGCTCAGTCGCACGATCCATACGAATCAGAACGAAAGCGGCACCTGTAGATTCACCGCAACATTCCTCACCGATCATCCGAAACCAACAAGTCCCGACGACCTCTCGCTGATCGAATTCTCAAAAAATCCGCAACACGGTCCATCAACGACGACTGATACTGAATCATGCCGGACCCTGTTTCATCAACCCGCCGTCCTCCACGGAGAACATATCGAGGAGTCTGATCTTCGAAACTTTTTCCCCGATGATTGGGACCTGATCGAACGCGATGAGAACGGCCAGCTTCATTCGTTTTTCCTTAAGCATGGCACCAGTCATGTGGTGACACGCGCGAAAGAAACGCTTGGACCACGCCCGCATGCGCACATCCTTCGCTCCAGTGCTGGAGATTTTCCCAACGCCTCGCAATTGAGCACTACCGTACTGATGGCCGGATGTTTCAATTCGCTACTCAGCAGCGGCCATTCGTCCTTTCACCGTCTGCTGTCATTTCCACGCGAAACCCACGGACTCACTCCATCAACCGGCCAACGGGTGTGGATCCGCATCAACGAAATGTGGCAGCTACTAGGAGTGCCTTCATGCTTCGCCATGTCACTCAATGATGCCCGCTGGATCTATCAACTCGCATCACACACCATCGAAATCAAAGTTTCCGTCGACCCCACCCGATCATCCTGCAACACAAGCATCAGCATCCTTTTCGGTGATCCCACCGAGTTTCTCATCACGCATGGCCTGATCGCCGGAATCAACGAGTACGACGAAACCGCTGAAGTGGAAATCGACCCGCAATCCGCCAGCGCAATCATTCGCGCCAACCGCGAAGGGCTTTTTCGCAAGGAAGATCCAGAGGCGCATTTCATCCTGCGCGCCAAAGATCCGGCATGTATCGCATCATTCGGCGGCGCGGAAAACTTCGGTGGCGAGACTGGCCATGCGATGCTTGTGATGAAAACCCACGCCGTAAAATTCTTCAAAATCGAAATCGAAGGCCACAGCCAACTCGCAAGTGAATCGACGGAAAAATCAAGTTGGCTCGACGATTCACAGAAGCTTGGCCTGGTTCACGAACATCATGCCATCACGCGGATGAACCACATCCTGCCGTGGTTCGTTCACAACGGCATGATCCACCTCACAGTTCCGCATGGCATCGAACAATACAACGGCGGCGCATGGGGCACACGCGATGTCACCCAGGGATCTGTGGAAATGCTGCTGGCACTTGGGCGCCACGCGAGCTGCCGCGAAATCATCCTGCTGACCTACCGTCACCAGTTCATCGGCGAAAACAACTGGCCTCAGTGGTTCATGACCGATCCCTTCGGCTGGATCCAGCAAGCTCACTGCCACGGCGACATACCGCTCTGGCCGCTCAAGGCGCTCTGCGATTACATCGAAGCAAGCGGCGATTTTGCCATCCTCGACGAACAAGTCGCATGGACCCAACCCGGCAGTGCTCAGACCACCAAGGAAACCTCGCCGCTCACCGACCATGTCACCGCCAACATCGCATGGCTGCGCAAAAACTGCGTGCCGGGCACCGCATTGCTACGCTACGGCGATGGCGACTGGAACGACTCGCTTCAACCTGCGAAACCTGAATTCCGCGAACGCCTCGTGAGCTCTTGGACGGTCGCCTTGTGCTATCAAGTCCTGCGCCGACTCGAAGAACTCTCGCGCCAAGCCGACCGCAAATTTCCCGGACTCGATGGCTTTGCGGATCTCGTCAAATCCGACTGCCACCGCCACCTGATGATCGATGGCACGATCTGCGGATTTTTCCTGTTCGATGAAAATTCAGCCTCATCGGGGCAACCTTTGCTTCACCCTAATGACAGGCTCACCGGCATTCATCACAGCCTCATTCCAATGACGCGCTCGATGCTCGGAGGCCTCTTCTCAAATGAGGAGACAAAACACCACCTCTCGTTGATCGAAGAACACCTGCTCGCCGCCGACGGCGCACGACTCATGGATCGCCCATCCGCCTATCGCGGTGGCATCTGCGAAGTTTTCCAACGCGCGGAACTCAGCTCCTGCTTCTCACGCGAGATCGGCATCTTTTACACCCACGCCCATCTGCGTTTCATCGAGACGATGGCCCACCTCGGCAAGGCCGATGCCATGCTCACTGCCTTCGGCATGGTGAATCCAGCTGATCTGAAATCCTCCGTCAGCAACGCCTTGCCGCGCCAATCGAATGCCTATTTTTCCAGCTCCGACGCGGATGTCGCATCACGCTACGAAGCAGCCGAGCGCTACGATGAAATCGTCTCAGGAAAAATCGGCGTGCACGGAGGCTGGCGCATCTATTCGAGCGGCCCAGGGATTTTTCTCAGCCTTGTGGTCACGCGCATGCTCGGCATCCGCCGACATTACGAAAACATCATCATTGATCCGGTGTTGCCCCTCGAACTCAACGGTCTCGAGGCGACCATCCCATGGGGAGACCACTGGCTCACTGTCCACTTCGAGGTCAGCAACGCGTCACACACCCCAAACAAGGTCAGCCTCAATGGCAGCGAGCTCAAACCCGCCAAGCTCACCGACAACCCCTACCGCCAAGGGGGCTGGATGATCGATGCCGCCACATTCGAAGCGCTGCTTAGTCCCGATCGCAACCTGCTAGAAATCGCGTTATAAACGACGCATCGCGCAAATCCATTTGCCCGCACCGCCAAGCAGGCTTAAACAATCCGCAAGCCATGTCAGAGAAACCATTTTTCTATCAGGACCCCCTTCCCCTCGCTGCCGACACGACGGAATACGAATGCATTTCCACCGAGCATGTCTCGATATCGGAATTCGAAGGGCGCCCCTTCCTGAAAATCGCACCCGAAGCACTCACGCTTCTGTCCGCTGAGGCTATCAAGGCGATCAACTTCACACTGCGACCGGACCACCTCGCACAAGTCGCCGCAATCCTCGATGACCCCGAAGCCTCTGAAAACGATCGCATGGTCGCACTGATGCTTCTTAAAAATGCCGAGATCGCTTCGCACGGCATTCTTCCATTTTGCCAGGACACCGGCACTGCAACAATCATCGGCAAGAAAGGCCAACAAGTCTGGACCGGCTGTGATGACGCGGAGTTTCTCTCCAAGGGCATCCACCAAACCTACACGAAAGAAAACCTCCGCTACTCGCAAACAGCACCACTCACGATGTATGAGGAGGTCAACACCAAGACCAATCTTCCCGCACAAATCGATCTCTACGCCACCGAAGGCGACGCTTACCATTTTCTCTTCGTGAGCAAGGGCGGCGGATCCGCCAACAAAACCTTCCTCTATCAGGAAACCAAAGCACTTCTCAATCCACAGCGGCTCAAGGAATTCTGCGTCGAAAAAATGCGCTCGCTCGGTACCGCCGCCTGCCCGCCCTACCACCTCACCTTCGTGATCGGCGGCACTTCGGCGGAAAACTGCCTCAAAACCGTCAAGCTCGCATCCACCCGCTACCTCGACAAACTTCCCACTGCCGGCAACGAACATGGCCAGGCATTTCGCGACATCGAACTCGAAAAGGAACTCCTCGCACTCTCTCGCGAAATCGGTATCGGCGCGCAGTTCGGCGGCAAGTACTTCGCGCTCGATGTCCGGGTCATCCGCCTCCCCCGCCACGGTGCTTCATGCCCGGTCGGCATCGGCGTCTCCTGCTCGGCCGATCGCCAAGCGAAAGCCAAAATCACCAAGGACGGAATCTTCATCGAGAAGCTCGAAAAAAATCCCGGTCGTTTCATCCCGGAAAAGTTCCGCGATTGGAAATTCAAAGGTGTGCCGATCAATCTCGACCTCGGCATGGAGGAAACCCTCAAGACACTGAAAAAATATCCGGTCACCACCGCCGTCGCTCTCACCGGTACGATCATCGTCGCCCGCGACAGCGCTCACGCGAAACTCAAGGAGATCCTGGACCAAACCGGCGACCTGCCCGACTACTTCAAGCAATACCCAGTCTACTACGCCGGACCTGCCAAGACCCCGCCCGGCATGCCCTCAGGCTCCTTCGGCCCCACCACTGCCGGGCGCATGGACGGCTATGTCGATCTCTTCCAATCGCACGGCGGATCCATGGTGATGCTGGCCAAAGGCAATCGCTCGCAAGCGGTGACCGATGCCTGCAAAAAACATGGCGGATTTTATCTCGGCTCTGCCGGCGGCCCCGCCGCACTGCTGGCGCAGGATCACATTCGCTCACAAGAAGTCGTCGCCTTCCCCGAGCTCGGCATGGAAGCGGTATGGAAAATCACCGTCGAAAACTTCCCCGCCTTCATCCTCGTCGACGACAAGGGCAACGACTTCTTCACCAAGCTCAACACCTGCCCGGTTTGCAATTAAAGCGATCAATGGGGGTGATGAATCATGCAGGCCGATCACTCACGACCCGCGATCCATCAGCGTCGATCTTGAAATAATACCACTGGGTCTCCGGTGGCATGATTGATGGAAATTTGTTGGCCCACTCGGCCACCACTACGCCACCAGCTTCGAGATACTCATCCCAACCCAAGGCAATGAGTTCCTCCGCCGATTCAAGGCGATAAAAATCAAAGTGGCTTATCGGCATGCGTCCGCCGCGATATTCATGTACCAATCCGAAGGTCGGGCTTGTGACCTCCGCCGCGCAGCCCATTTCCGCGACAAATCCCTTCACCCAATGGGTTTTGCCTGCGCCGAGATCACCCACCAGCCCTATCACCGATCCAGCCGTTGCCAGACGCGCGGCAGCCGCGCCCAGCTTCATCATTTCTTCAACACTCTTGATGTGTGCTGTCATTTTCGGGCTCATGGAACAAACAAAGTCACATTGCGGTCGATGCTAAAAAACCTTCGCCAAGCGTCACCGCATAACCGCAAAGAAAAAAGCCAGTCCGCTCGCGCGGACTGGCCAAAAACACAAACCAATGAAACAATGAAAAAACTTATGGCAGAAGATTGATCGCACGCGATTGCTTGATCGCGTTGGTGATCTTGCGGTGAAGCTTGGCCGAAACGCCAGTCACGCGGCGTGGCAGAATCTTGCCGGTTTCCGAGGTGAACTTGCTGAGCAACTCGGGGTTGGTGTGGACGACTTGATCGGCAGGGATATCATGACGCCTGCGAGGCATCTGACGGTTTGCCTTGCGGAAGTTGATACGGCGTTGAACGGTTTTAGGCTCGGACATGGGAAAAATCAGCGAAGTTCACGGTGAAGGGTACGGCGCTTGAGGAAGGGATTGAATTTCACCTTCTCCAATCGGCCGGGGGTGCGGAGGCTCTTCTTGTTGCGTGTGGTGACGTAACGGGAAGTCGGTTTGCCCTCGGCTTTGGCCTCGGTGCATTCAAGGATGATAATCTCGCGTGGCATGGATGGAAATTTGGGGGACGCGGAGAATGCCTTAATCCTCCTCTTCGTCAAGAGAAACCGACTCAGAATCTTCATCATCGGCATATTTTCCGCCGCTAAAGCCCACTTCGTTTGAGGGGCGGAAGCGCCTTTTGCCGTATTCCTTCTCCCACTGGGCTTGGCACTCAACGGTGAGACGGGCAAACGGAATGGCTTCGAGGCGAGCCTGCGGAATCTTGCGATTGGAAAGTTCACAGATGCCGTAAACGCCCTTGCGGATCCGCATCAGGGCTTCCTCAATCTCGTAGAGCGCATCCTGTTCTTTGGCCAAAACCGAAAGCGCGAAATCGCGGTCGTACGCATCGCTGCCGGCATCGCCCTGATGCTGACCACTACCCGAAGCCTCGGAGCCTTCAGGAGCGTTGCGAATTGTATCACGGGTCATGCCCGACATCGAATCGACCAGCTCATCCCTCAGATCAAGCAGACGCTGGCGCTGTTTTTGGACAAATGAATCGCTGTGCGGTACAACTGGCACGGCACTGACCTCGACTACCTCGGCAGGCTTTTTGGTGATTGCCGCAGGCTTGAATGGTGGCTTTGCCACAGGTTTCGCGGCAGGCGCAGCCTTTGCAACCGGCTTAACAGCTTTCGCGGCAACGGCAGGCTTCTTTGCCACTGGCTTCTTGGCTGCCACAGGTTTTTTTGCGGCGACTGCCTTCTTGGCTGGGGCTGGCTTCTTGGTCGTAGCCGGTTTTTTGGCAGGAGCTGGCTTGGCCGCCTTCGCAGGAGCCGCTTTTTTGACGACTTTTTTGGCTGCAACTTTCTTCTTCGCCGCAGGAGCTGGTTTTTTGGAAACCGCTTTTTTTACAGACTTTGCGACGGGTTTAGCCTTTCCTTTAGAGGAGGCTTTTTTAGGGGTGTTTTTCTTTGCGGCCATGGCGCAGCTTTCAACTGAATGATCGAATTCTCCCCGTAGTCTGATCGAAACAATGGTTTGTGATCTCGGAGAGCGGGGTGGGTTAGCCCCTGTCGCCCGACTCATCAAGGGAAAAATTCGCACCACCGCGAAATATCCATTCGACCACCTGCCGGTAGCAGGCTTGTAATGCCCACCCGCCTCACTAAACTGCCGCCCCATCATGGAGCTCAACGCCATCATCGAAGCCCTGCTCATCGCCTCACAAGACCCCCTTCTCTCGGACGAAATCGCCCGACTCATTCGCGGCCGCGTAGCCGAAGCGGAGGATGTGCGCTCCCGCGAAATTGAGGAAGGCAAGGAACCCGCGCCACTCGCCGACTGGCTGGTCGCACTGGGCCAAACTGACGCCGCCCAAGTCAGCTCCGCAATTGCCGGGCTCAACGAATCCTACGCCTCCAGCCAACGCTCATTTGTCATCCTCGAACGACCCAAAGGCTGGAAACTCTACACCCGCCCGGAATTCGGTGAATTTGTTCGCCAACTCTTCCCCGGCCGCAAACCGGAACGCCTCAGCGGTCCCGCCATGGAGACGCTCGCGATCATCGCCTACCGCCAACCGATCACCAAAGCGGCGATCGAAGCAGTCCGCGGTGTCGCATGCGATGGCATGATCCAAAAACTCCTCGACCGCGACCTGATCCGCATCGGCGGCCGCGCGGAGCTCCCCGGCCGACCGCTGCTTTATGAAACGACCGACCTGTTTTTCGAACACTTCGGCATCCGCTCGATCGACGAACTCCCCAATGCCTCGGAACTTCGCAAAATCAAACTACCCGAAGCCACCGAAGTCGCGGATCAACCAGAGCCGGAAACCCAGCTCGCCTTCAGCGCCATCGGCAGTCCCGCCGCCAGCGCAGGTAGCGATGAGTCCTCCGACGACAACGAATCCTGAAAACACCAACCGCCGTGAACCTCGACGACATCCGCCGCCAAATCGACACCATCGACAAAGAGCTGCTCGACCTGCTCAACCGTCGCGCGGACCTCGTGCATGAAGTCGGTGTGGTGAAAAAACGCGACGGTCTGCAAATCTACGCACCCGAACGCGAGGAAGCGCTGTTGCGCCGCCTGATCTCGATGAATCAAGGCCGCCTCAGCGAGACCTCGATCCGCGCGATTTATCGCGAAATCATGTCGGCCGCGCTCGCTCTTGAGGACGACCTCAAAATCGCTTACCTCGGTCCCGAAGGCACCTGGACGCACCAAGCAGCGATCAAGAAATTCGGCCACTCGGTCAGCTATTCGCCGCAGCCAAACTTCGCCGATGTCTTCGACCAAGTCACCCGCCGCACTGCAGATTACGGTGTCGTGCCGATCGAAAACTCCACCGAAGGTGCTGTCTCCCACACGCTCGATCTGTTTGTCGATTCGCCCCTGCACATCTGCTCGCAGATCTTGATGCGCATCGAAAATTGCCTGATGGCTGCCATCCCGCGCAGCGAAATTCGCACGCTCTATTCCCACCCGCAGGTCTTCGGCCAGTGCCGTTCGTGGATCCACAAAAATTTCCCCCACGCTGACCTCGTGGAAGTTTCCTCAACCACCAAGGCCGCCCAAATCGCCCAAGAACATGCCAAGCAAGGCGCCGCCGCACTCGGTGGTCCGCTCGCCGCGGAAATCTACGGTCTCAACCTGCTCGAGAGCAACATCCAGGACCGCGCCACCAACACAACCCGCTTCCTCGTCATCGGCGAGAAAACCTGCCCGCCCACCGGCCACGACCGCACCTCAGTCCTCTTTGCCATTCACGACCGCCCCGGTTCACTCGTCAAAGCCCTCCAAGCCTTCGACAATTTCCACATCAACCTCTCGAAAATCGAGTCCCGCCCCTCAAAACGCAAGGACTGGGAATACGTTTTCTATGTCGATCTGGCCGGACACTGCGAAGACCCGCAGGTCGCGGATGCTCTCGCCGAGCTCCATCAGCATTGCTCGATGATCAAGCTCCTAGGCTCCTACCCGGATGTCAGCGAGTAATCTTGGCCAAGGCCCCCTAAATTACGCGCAAAGAGATCTGGCGTATTGGAATTGAAACTGCTTGATTGCGCCGCACATGAACAAAAAAGTGGAACTGAACATCGACGGAAAAGTCCTCGAACTGCCGACCATCACCGGCTCCGAAGGCGAGGAAGGCATGGATATTTCAGCCCTCCGCAGCAAGACCGGCTTCATCACGCTCGACCCCGGCTACGGCAACACCGGCTCATGCAAAAGCGCCATCACCTTCATCGATGGAGAAAAAGGCATCCTTCGCTACCGCGGCTATGACATCGCGGAGCTCGCCGAAAAAAGCAGTTTTGTCGAAACTGCTTACCTTCTGATTTATGGCGAACTCCCCACCGCCACCGAACTCGCCGAGTTCTCCACGCTGCTTACCGAAAACCAAATGCTCCACGAGAGCATGCGCTTCCACTTCGAGGGCTTCCCCCACACCGCCCACCCAATGGCGATCCTCTCGGCGATGATCAATGCGGCATCGTCGTACTATCCGGACCTTGCCAGCGGCGACAACCGCGAGATGAATTTCCCGCACCACGCCGCGCGCCTCATTTCACAAATCCGCACCATCGCCGCCTTCGCCTACCGCAAGGCCCACGACCTTCCGCCGATCTATCCGCGCAGCACTCTCGATTACACCGCGAACTTCCTCCACATGATGTTCTCGCAACCCGGTGAGGACTGCGAACTCAATCCGGAAATCGTCAAGGCGCTCGACCTGATCTTCCTGCTTCACGCCGACCACGAACAAAACTGCTCGACCTCGACGGTCCGCACGGTCGCCTCAAGTCGTGCCAACCTTTTCGCCTCGGCATCCGCAGGCGTCTGCGCACTTTGGGGCCCGCTCCACGGCGGCGCCAACCAAGCGGTGCTGGAAATGCTCGAGGAAATCCACCAGGAAGGCGACGATGGCACGAAGTTCCTCACCGAAGTGAAAAACAAGGTCGGCAACCGCCGCCTCATGGGCTTCGGCCACCGCGTCTACAAGAGCTTCGACCCGCGCGCGGTCATCATCAAGCAACAATGCGACAAGGTCCTCGCCCAACTGCACAAGTCGGACCCACTCCTCGAAATCGCCAAAAAACTCGAGGAAATCGCACTCAACGACGAGTACTTCATCGCCCGCAAACTATACCCAAATGTCGATTTCTACAGCGGCATCATCATGCGCGCCATCGGCATCCCGACCGACATGTTCACGGTCATGTTTGCCATCGGCCGCATGCCGGGATGGGTCGCCAACTACAAGGAAGTGATGGAAGACACGGACAGCCGCATCGTGCGTCCGCGCCAGATTTACACCGGCGCCACCCTGCGCCCCTTCGTTCCCCTCGATAAGCGGGCATGAAAATCCTCAGCCACAGCGACCCGGGATATCAGGCATTCGTGAGGCGACTCAATCGCCGCGCGATCCCCGAAGCGGGCGTGCGCGATCTGGTTGGCGAAATCATCGCCCAAGTTGCCGCCAAAGGCGATGAGGCACTGGTCACGCTCACCAAACGCTTCGACGGAGCAACGCTCAAACCGAAGTCGCTGTTTGTCACCGAAGCGGAAATGGCGGCCGCCGAAAAATCCGTGAGCCGGGCCACCCGCAGCGCCATCTCGCGCAGCCTCAAAAACATCCACGCCTTCGCCAAGCACAGCCTGCGCAAGGATTGGTCGATGAAAAACGCCGAAGGCGCCACCGTCGGCGAACGCTTCACACCCTTCGACCGCGTCGGCGTTTATGTCCCCGGCGGCAAGGCACCTCTCGTTTCCACCGCACTCATGACCGCCGGTTTCGCCAAAGCTGCCGGCGTGCCGGAAATCATTGCCGCCACCCCCTGCGCGACCGATGGCTCGGTAAATCCCTCGCTGCTCTACGCATTGAAACAGGCCGGTGCCACCGAGATTGTCAAAATCGGTGGTGCCCAAGCCATCGCCGCGCTCGCTCTTGGCACGAAATCCATCCGCCCAGTCGATCGCATCTTCGGCCCCGGCAACCGCTTCGTGGTCGAAGCGAAACGCCAGCTCGTCGGCGCGGTGTCCATCGACCTCCTTCCCGGCCCCAGCGAAATCCTCATCCTCGCTGACAAATCCGGAAATCCCGACTTCATCGCCGCCGATCTGCTCGCCCAAGCCGAACACGGCGGCGACAGCGTGGTCGGATTTGCAACCGATTCAAAGGCGCTTCTCAATCGCGTCGTTTCCTCGATCGAAAAACAACTACCCCTCCTCTCCCGCGGAAAAATCATCCGCAATGTGCTCAAGACTGGCACCTTTCTGCTTCATCTAAAATCCTTCGAAGAAGGCATCGCCATCAGCAACGCCTTCTGCCCCGAACACCTTTCGCTCATCACCGCCAACGAAAAACGCTGGCTGCCGAAAGTCCGCACCGCCGGCGCCATCTACCTCGGCAACTTCTCACCCGTCGCAGTCGGCGATTTCCTCGCCGGACCCAGCCACACCCTCCCCACCGGTGGCGCCGGCAGATCTTTCTCGGGCCTGCGCGCCGATCAATTCCAACGCCGCACCAGCATCGTGCGCCTCGACAAAAAATCCATCAAGGCTTCGCTCGCCGTCGTCGAAGAATTCGCCCGCATCGAAGGCCTCGACGCCCACGGCCGCTCCACCTCGATTCGTTTGGAATCGTAAGAGAACAGCGATCGCAGATCGTGGATCGCGGATGTTAGATCAAAGAAGAAGCCACTTCTTCCTCTTGCTTCTTGCCTCTTGCAGTCTTGTCTCTTTCGCCCTACCACGATCGAACATCCGCTTCTTCTTTCTCTTCTCTTGAAGCTGAAAACTTGAAACTTGAAACTTGAAACTTCAACCCATCATCCCCGCATCTGCGCATAGAATCGCAACGATCGCCGCAAAGAGCGATTCACCGGCGACCAATCCCGAAGCCAGCGGCACTTTATAGTCCGCCTCGCTCGATACCGATCGGCGCCGCCATGCCCAGGCGATCAACGCGCCAAGCGCAAATCCAAGACTGTTGGAAAAATCCACAATCATTCCCAAACCCAAGCCCATCGCCGATGGCATCCATGCCCTCATGCGGGCTGATTTCACCTCGATCAACGGCAGTGCAATACCAAGCACGCCGCCAATCATGACCGCCCACGCCGCGCTTTGCGGCAACTGACCCAACCCGTTCGCCAACAAATCCGCCATTGCCTTCCATGCGTTGGCTGCCGGCATCGGGAAGCGATCGGTCAAGCCCTGCACACTCGGAGCCAGCGCATACCACGCCGGCACGATCGCCAAGGT
>JAPOLH010000032.1 GCA_029977225.1 Verrucomicrobiaceae bacterium
AGCAAGCAACGCAGAGCAGCGCCAAAATGATGTGAAAAGACCTTTTGGTCATTGAATAACTCTGAACGCCATCGGCTCACACAGGAAGCAAAAACTTCCTTGGCTCACAGGCGCCTCGCATTGCGACCTTCGTCGATGAGCTTCCAAAAATGCTTCGACCCAGCCAAAGCCTCATCTTCACCAAGCGGCATTTTTGAGCGAAACAAAAAGTCGGAAAATGTCCCCTTGTGCAGCACACGATGGACGACAACTGCCGAGTCCTTGATCTCGAAATACAGCCGGTAATCTTTCGCGCGATAGCGGTAAAGCACCCGACCATCACGCTCGATTCTGCCAAATCGCTCGCCATCAAGCTGGTCAAGGTCCTGCCGGCTCACTTTGAACTCATCCAAAAGCTCCAATTGCTCGAGCGTCCCAAGACTCGAAAGCTCGGCCGCGCTGATTTCGTTGAACACAATTTGCAACACGCGGCAAAATTACACCCCGCACCAAGCCGCGAAAAGCCCAAAGAAGGGAGCCACAGCCCTCTCGATGCCCACCACCGACTTTGCGCTTTCCACGGCCGCGCTTTCGCAGTTCGCTGTCAGGAGGCTATGAGATGCTTTTACTCACAGGAGTTGGAACGGGTGATGCCCAATGCCCATGCGTTTCCTGCCGAAAAATTTCGGGCCTCCAAGGACATGTTGCTCGAAGGCGGCATTCTGTCGCCTGAGGAAATCATCGAGGTCGGCAGCGCCAGTGTCGGGCTGATCGAACGCGTCCACTCGCCCGACTATGTCCGCGCCATCGAATACGGGCAGCTTGGGCTCAAGGAACAAATTCTGCTCGGCTTGCCCGCCGGACCCGGGCTCTTTGCTCGCAGCGCCGGCGAAGTCGAAGCCACTCGACTCGCCTGCCAAGCCGCGCTCACCGAAGGCATCGGCGTCTGCCTCGCCGGTGGCAAGCATCACGCCTATCGCGACCGCGGCATCGACCAATCGGTGTTCAATGATGTCGCCATCGCCATCCGCGACCTGCAATCACGCCAGCCAAACATCCGCATCATGGTGGTCGATACCGATGCCCATCGCGGCAGCGGCACTGCCACGCTGCTCGCCGGTGATCCGCGCGTTTTCACCTACTCGATCCATGTGAGGCACGATACTCCCGCCCAAGCACACAGTGCCGGCACGCTCGATGTCGAAACTGTGCGCTATGTCGAAGGCGCGATGTACCTAAACCAACTTTTCAGCAGCCTCGCCCGCGCACTCGATGCCTTTTCGCCTGATCTGGTGATCTGGATCTCCGGCGCCGACAACCACCAAGACGACCGCCACGGCCAAATGTATCTCTCTGCCGAAGACCTTCGCCACCGAGACGAGGTGCTGCTTGGTGCGTTCATCAAAAATCGCATCCCCGTCGCCGTGCTTTATGGCGGCGGCAGCAACCGTCAGCCAGAATTCACCGCACGCCTGCATCACAACACGATTGCGACCGCAAAAAAAATCGCATCGATCCACCGCGGGCTTTGATGCGGGAAAAAGTTTTCTCAAGGGTCCAGCAAGGCGCGCACCATTGAGGCATCTAGCCTGCTACCTATGTCCGCATCGGCGAGCAAATCGTTCGCAAGCTTGGCCTTCTCTTGCTGCAGTTGGTGGATGCGTTGCTCGACGGTATCCTGGCAGAGCAGCTTGTGCACAAAGACCGGCTTGTCTTGGCCGATGCGATAAGCGCGATCGGTCGCCTGCGCCTCAGCCGCCGGGTTCCACCACGGGTCGTAATGGATCACCGTGTCGGCCGCTGTGAGGTTGAGCCCTGTACCGCCAGCTTTGAGCGAGATAAGAAACAATGGAACTTTTCCGCTTTGAAAGTCCTCGACCAGTTTTCCCCGATCCTTCGACGCGCCCGTGAGCTTGAGGTAAGGGATACTTTCGCGAACCAAGTGCGCCTCGATCAATGCCAGCATGCTGGTGAACTGCGAGAATATCAAAATCCGCCGACCTTCCTCGATCAGCACCGCAAGCAGCTCGGTGAGGAAATCGAGCTTCGCCGATTCGTGAATGGTGTTGGCAAACTCATCCGGCAAAAGCCGCGGATCGCAGCAAATTTGACGCAGCTTGAGCAAAGCATCGAGAAAAACGATCTGGAAATCGCTGCCGCCACGCGCAGCGATCGCCTCACGCACACGCTTGTTCATAGTCGCGCGCACGGTCTCATAAAGGTCCTTCTGCGCGGTATGCAACTCGATGAGATGGACCAATTCGGTCTTGGGCGGCAGCTCCTTCGCGACCTGATCTTTCGTGCGACGCAAAATAAGCGGCGCGACACGCTGTTTGAGCACGGCGTTGCGCTCAACATCGCCATCCTTTTCGATCGGCTTGCGAAAGCGGGTGTTAAAGGCTTCCTCGGAGCCGAGAAATCCAGGCACCAGAAATTTCATCAGGCTCCACAACTCACCAAGATGGTTTTCGACCGGCGTGCCGGAAAGACAGAGGCGATGGTTCGACTTGAGCCTGCAGGCGGCCTGCGCGACCTTTGCTCGTGGGTTTTTGATATTCTGCGCCTCATCGAGGACGACCAAATGGTACGAGAATCCTAGTAGTTTCTCGATATCCCGATGAAGCAAGGCAAAAGAGGTCAACACGAGGTCGGCATGCGGGATCGAACGCATGTACTTCAAACGGTCCGGGCCATTGAGCACGAGCACGCGCAGGCCCGGCGTGAACTTCAGCGCCTCGGCCCGCCAGTTCGGAACCACTGATGTTGGCGCGACCACCAAGCTGGGCATGCCACGCGAGCGGCCCGATTCCTTTTCCGCAAGAATGTGCGTGAGTGTTTGCAAGGTTTTGCCCAGGCCCATGTCGTCGGCCAAAATCCCGTGCAGCCCATGACTCGCGAGAAATTGCATCCAGCGAAATCCCGCAAGCTGGTAGTCGCGCAAGGTCGCGCGCAATCCCTCAGCTGGCGGCACGGCCTCGATGCCGGAAAAATTCCGCAGTTTCGTCGAGAGTTCGGCAAGCGCGGGCGGCGCATCGATGCCCAGATCGCCAAGCCCGGCGAGGGAAGCGGCGTCGAGGGCATGAACCCGCGTTTTGGAGGGAAATTTCGGATCAATCAGCGTCGCCAGATGATGCAAAATTCGCCTCACCCGCCCGATCGGAAGTTTCAACGCATCACCATTCGGCAAGGGCGCGTAAATGTGCCCGAGATCCGGCCGATCAAGGGTTTCCTCAAGAAAATCATTCTCCAGCAACTCGGCAAGAATCGGCAAAAGATCGTGACGCTCACCGCCGACATCAAAGCCTACCGACAGGCTGAACCATCCGCCTTCCACTGGCGCAAGCTCGCTGTTCCAATGCGAGGGGTCGGCCTCGAATACCCGATGGCCGACATTGTCAGCCACGCTTACCCGCCAGCCCAATCCCTCCAACCGCGCAATCATTTCACCACGAAATTGATGCCAAAAGGCATCCACCGGCACCCGGCCAGGGTCAGGAAACCAGCGATCACGCGGCGCCTCGTCGCGGGCATCGCGTGATTTGAGGTTGATGAGAAATCGCCAAGCAGAATTCGACTGCAATGATGATAGCCCGGTATCGATCAGTTGCTGCGCGGCGGCATTTTCGGCAGCGGCATTGTGTTCGATCAAGGCTCTGCGACCATCGGCCAAAACCACCTCACTCGTCCACCGCGGCATGGTGCCGCGCAGTGAACTACGATGACCATCGTAATTCACTGTCGCCTCGGCAAAGATCCATTCGGAGGCATCGGCCTGGCCCAGCGACTGCAACAACAACCGCGAGGTCTTGTCGGCCGCCTCACGGGTGACATGCAGCTCAAAAACTGGATTCGGCGAAATACGCGGCAAACCAGCCGGCGATTTGAGCGCCACAGGCACATCTTTCGGCAAGGCCGCGGCCACGGCGGCCTTGACCCCACCACCCGCGAGCGGGGCCAAGTTGCGCTCCTTTGCGGCGCGCAAGATCAGGGCAGCGGCATGATGGCAAAATGCCCCAACATCGCAGGAACACGAGCTTTCAAATTCCCACACATCCCCATCCCGCCAGAATTCCACCTTTGCCTCTTCCCCAGCCACGATTCCATCAAACTCGAAGGAATCATGTGCCACTTGTTCCAGTTGCAGATTTTTTGCTTTGGAAACAAAGGTCCCCGCCACCGCCAGCACTTCTTCGTCAAATCGCCGCCGCCACGCGGCATCGCGAAAAAACATCGAAGCGGAAATCTCGTCGGGCACGCCTCGAGAGCTTCAAGATCGGAGGATTTTAGTCAAGCAAGCGAGGTCCTCACTCAAGCAAAGCTCCGAAGCCGCAGAACAATTTCGAGTCGCCGGGCGGCTTGGCGGGCAATGGCGCATCATGGTCGAGGTGCGCGTGACAGATTTGATGAAAATCCTCGGGTGTTTTCGCGCGACGCATCTGATATTCAAATTCCCCCTCAATACCATGGCTGATGTACGCCAGCGTTTTTTTCATGCGTTGGACATGGGCACCGGGAATGAACTTGCGCGCCTCGCCGGCAAGCTCGTCGTAGAGTTCGAGCACATAAGCCAACAAATCGCGATGTGCTGGGTGCGATGATTGCCCGCCCTCGAGCGTGGCAATGAGCTGCGAGAAAATCCACGGATTGCGAATCGCACCGCGCCCGATCATGAGACCCGCAGCACCGCTGTGCGCATGGTAGGCTAAGCCGGTTTCGACATCGACGACATTGCCATTGGCAATCACCGGACAGTGCATTGACTCGACAGCCATTTTCACACAATTGGGATGCACCGGCGTTTGATACCGCTCAAGCACGGTACGTCCATGAATGGTGAGGCCGTCGATGCGGTGCTTGCGGAAAATTTCCAACAATGAGGAAAACTCATCGGCACTCGCGTAACCGACGCGCGTCTTGACGGTGAATCTTCCGGGAATGGCATCGCGCAGAGCACCGATGATTTCATCGACCGTTGTCGGCTCGCGCAGCAGGCCGCCGCCGGCATTCTTGCGGCATACGATCGGCGCCGGGCAGCCAAGGTTGAGATCGATGCCCGCCACGGGCAGTTGCGCCAATTCGCCAGCCGTCCGCACGAGACTGTCAACATCGCTGCCGATCATCTGGGCGAAAATCGGCCGGCCGGTCGCATTTTCCGTGATCGACCGCTGAATGTATGGATGGAGCTTTGAGCCGGGGTGTACGCGAAAATACTCGGTCACAAACCAGTCCGGCGCGCCACGCCGCGCGATGACCCGCATGAAGGGCAGATCCGTCACATCCTGCATCGGTGCAAGGACCAAGGCGGGCCGGTTCTCGGGGATAAAGTCACGCATAAGGCTGTTTTTACCGCTTTGAATTCGGTTGACAATCAGGCCGGATTGCTGAACCTCGTCGACAGCGGAAAGACCCGCATACTGAAGTGGACAACGACTTATTGCATACCGAAAAAATCCTGGCTGACCGCAAGGTGTTCTTTCTCGACCTCAAGAGTAATGCCCGCGGGATGGTCGTAAAGATCACTGAGGATGTCGGCGGTAACCGTGACACGATCATGGTCCCTGCGGAAATCCTTGGAGATTTCATCGCCGCGCTTAGCGACATCAAAGCCACGGCAGACGAGCAGGCTTGAGAAGCTCGCGGCGCAGCCGTGATCACATCAAGCGCGCGCGCAGCAGCTCGGTCACCTGCTTGGGATTCGGCTTGGTGTTGGCAGCCTTCATCACCTGGCCGGTGAGGAAATTGAGCAACTTCTCGTTGCCCGCCTTGACCGCTTCGACCTCACTTGGGTTGTTGGCAATCGCCTGTTCAACCAATGCCTCAAGTTCACCCGCATCGGCGGCTTTGAAGCCTAGGCTGTCGGCAATCGCGGCAGGATCCTTGTCGGGCGATACGTAAAGCACGGCAAAAACTTCACGAGCCTGATTGGCGGCAAGAGTGCCATTTTCCATCAATACCAAAAGCGCGCGAAGTTTTTCCGGCGCGACCGGGCAGGCGTCGATGCCGATGCCTTGCTCGTTGAGCGTGCCAAGGAGGTTGTTGATGATGAAATTGGCGACTTTCTTTCCGGGAATCGATGGCGCGAGCGCGGCCTCGAAATAGCGCGCAAGATGACGATCGGATGAAAGCACCGATGCGTCGTAAGCGGTGACACCAAAGTCCTTTTCAAAGCGCGCGGCAAGCTCGTGCGGAAGCTCGGGCACCAGCGGGCGCACTTTTTCCAAAAGTGGCGCGGTGCGGATCGGCAGAAGGTCGGGACAGCTGAAATAGCGGTAGTCGTGCGCGTCTTCCTTGGTGCGCATGAGTTGGGTTTCACCACGGTCATCATCCCAGCGGCGGGTCGACTGGATTTGCAAAACTCCACGGTTGAGGTCCTCCGACTGACGCTCGATTTCAAAATGGATCGCGCGACGGATCGCTGAAATCGAGTTGAGATTCTTGAGCTCGACCTTGGGCCCAAGCGGATCGCTTGCGTTTTTTCGCAGCGAAATGTTCACATCGCAACGAAGCTGCCCCTTCTCCATGTCAGCATCGGAAATATCGCCTTGCTGAAGGATCATCTGCAGCGAGCGCAGATACGCGAAGGCCTCCTCGGCCGACTCGAGGTCCGGCTCAGAAACAATTTCCATCAAAGGCGTACCGGCACGATTGAAATCGATGAGCGAAGAATTCCCAAGGTGGGTCGACTTCGCGACATCCTCCTCAAGGTGAATGCGATTGAGCTTCACCACCTTGTTTGGGTTGGCGATTTGCTTGCGGTGATCAGTCGGGTAACAATGGTCGTAAAGCGGCACACCACCACCGATGCAGAGCGGCAGATCCATCTGCGTCGTCTGGTAATTTTTCGGCATGTCCGGATAGAAATAATTCTTGCGATCCCACTTCGAAATTTCCGGCGTCGAGCAGCCGATCATCATGCCTGCGAGCAGGGTTTTTTCGATCGCTGCTTGATTGAGCACCGGCAAGGCCCCAGGCAATCCAAGACAAACCGGGCAGGTGTGTGTGTTGGGCTCATCGCCAAACGATGTGCGGCACGAACAAAACATCTTGGTGCGTGTCTTGACCTGACAGTGGACTTCAAGACCGATGGTGACGAGGTAGGGCATGATGAAAAATATCGAAATCTGAAACAGAGGCTCAAAGTTTGAGGTCCTTCAAAAAGGCTTTCAGCTGAGGGTCATTGAGGGCTTTGGTGAGCATCGGGTGGCGCAGCAGACTGCCAAATTTCCCCTCGCGCGCAAGGCCCTGAAGCTCAGGGTCATCGACGATGATCGCACGAGGAATCGGCTTGCCGGTCTTCGGGTCGATCACCGGCTTGAGTGGCGAAGCCGCTTGACGGCTGATCGCCTTGGCGAGCGTGAGGCGATCGGGATCGGCCGATGGATCCAGGATCTTGAGCCACTGCGGCGGAATCGATTTTTCAACAGTCGATTTGAGCGACAGGATCCATTCCGACTTTGGCCCAGATTTGCCGGCGGCGCCTTTGATCTCGGATATTGATCCGAAGTGATAGATCAACGCGGCGATGATCAAGCCGATGAGGCAGGTCGGGATCAGGGAAAAAAACCCGAGCCCCAAGAGTCGCGGCGCGGTGAGCGGCGGGCGCTCGTCATTCCGCTTGCTCAGCGGGCTGGTGAGAAATCTTACAATCGCACGGCCAATAATGAACGATGCGAAAAACGCAATGAATGGCACGGACGCCACCAACCACGGCGCCGCGCTACCGCATGTGGCTTTCACCAATTCCGGCGCTTGATGCCACACACGAAAGCCGATCCATGTGCTGATGCCTAGCACTAGGCAGTTCAGCAAAATTCGCAACGTGCCGCGCACGAGAACAAAGCCCGCGCAGATCACAAACAATGCGAGGCCGACCGTAACGATGTTGATGGAATCGGACGACATCGAGAAAAATGAATCAGTGGCCAGCGGTTGCTCTTTGGCGCAGCAAGTGATCGGTGAGCACCAGCACCGCCATCGCTTCGACGATCGGCACCGCGCGAGGAAGCACGCAGGCATCATGGCGGCCCTTGCCGGCAAGCTCGGTGTTTTCACCGCCGGAAGTGACGGTTTCCTGCGAGGTCATGATCGTGGCAGTCGGTTTAAACGCGACACGGAAGATGATCGGCTCGCCATTGGAAATTCCTCCTTGCACGCCGCCCGATCGATTCGTCGCCGTACGCACTTTGCCATCGACCATGCGGAACGCATCGTTGTGCTCGCGACCGGTGAGAAGCGTGCCGGAAAATCCCGAGCCGATTTCAAAACCCTTCGTTGCCGGAATCGAAAGCATCGCTTTGGCAAGGTCCGCCTCAAGCTTATCGAAAATCGGTTCGCCCAAGCCCGGTGGGCAATTGCGGATCACGCACTCGATCACACCACCGACGGAATTGCCATCGGCACGGATCGACTTGATGCGCTCGATCATTGTTTCGACCATCGCGGGGTCTCCCGTGCGGACGACATTCGATTCAATCATATCCGCCGTGACAGTTTCCGGATCCACCTCGGCCTGCAATTCTTGGATCGACTTCACCCATGCCAGCACCTCGATGCCCGGATGCAGCTCGGCAAGCACCTGCCGCGCAACCGCCGACGCTGCAACGCGACCGATCGTTTCGCGCGCCGAAGCACGCCCACCGCCGGACGGAGCGCGGATGCCGTATTTCGCATCGTAGGTGTAGTCCGCATGGCTTGGGCGATATTTTAGTGCCATTTCATCATAGGCACCCGGCCGCTGATCTGTGTTGCGGACGATGATTGAAATCGGCGTGCCAAGAGTGACCCCCTCGTGGAGGCCGGAGAGAATTTCCGCCTTGTCCGCCTCCTTGCGCGGCGTGACGATGTCCGATTGACCGGGGCGCCGGCGGTCGAGCTCGCTTTGTATGACTTCAAGCGGCAGTGGGACACGCGGCGGGCAGCCATCGATAACCACGCCGACCCCGCCACCATGAGACTCGCCGAAGGTGTGAATGCGAAAAATCTGCCCGAAGGTCGATGCCATGCCCGAAATCCTAGACGCTCGGCCGCGCGGGGCAAGCGTCATGCGTTTTCGGGGTTCAGTTTTCGGTTTTCCGTGGCTACAAGCACGCATGCGCCTGCGCCTGCCCGACCGGGTGATTTACTTCCCCCGCCGCCCGCTGATCATGGGAATCGTCAATGTGAACGACGACTCGTTTTCCGGCGATGGCACGCTGGATTTCGATGCGGCGATCGAACAGGCACGGGAGCAAATCCGCAGTGGCGCGGATGTGATCGATGTCGGCGCGGAAAGCGCGCGTACGAACCGGGCGGCAGTAACGGTCGACGAGGAGGTCAGACGCTTCGGTGGATTTCTCGAGCGTTGGGAAAATTCATGGAGCGACCTGCAACCAAAAGACTCCGAACAAATTTGGCCGCCAGTGCTTTCGGCCAATACATGGCGACCGGATGTCGTGCGCGAAATTTTGCCAAACAAAAAAGTCGAACTGCTCAATGACATGAGCGCCTTGCCGGATGAAGCAAATGCCAGCCTCTGCGCCAAACATAATACCGCACTGTTGATCATGCACAGCGTCGGCGAGCCGAAAGTTCCGCACCTTCATCAGCAATGGGCGGATGTGATGAAATCGATGGAAGAATTCTTTGAGGAAAAAATCGCCCTCTCGCTGCGGGCAGGCATCGATCGCGACGCGCTGGTGCTCGACCCCGGCATCGATTTTGCCAAGCAACGCAACGACAACCTCGCGGTCATGCGCGAACTCTCACGCCTGCAGCGTTTCGACCGCCCCATCCTCGCTCCAGTCTCGCGCAAAACCGTGATCGGCGAGGTGCTCGGAATTTCGGACCCCAAAGATCGCGACGCAGGCACAGTTGCTTGCATCGCCGCGTGCGTGCAGCAAGGCGCGAACATCTTACGCGTCCATCATGTCGCTGCCGCATGGCAATCCGTAAAGGTGCTGCACGCACTCAACAGCCCGCGCGGTTGAAATCGTTTGCCTGCCACTCCCCGCAACCCAATGATGCGCCCGACCATGCAACGCCCGCCGAAAAAATTCGTTCCGGTTCCTTTTGCCTATCATCAGGAAATCGAAATGACCGTCGACTCGCTCACCAATCTGGGCTCAGGCATTGGCAGGATCGATGGCTGGGTGGTGTTCGTGCCCTTCGCGCTGCCCGGCGAGGTGGTGAAGGCCCGCGTCTACCGCAACGACAAAAACTGTTCGCACGCCGACCTCGTCGAGGTGCTAAGCCCCTCGCCCGATCGCGTGCAACCGCAATGCCCACTCTTCGGCGAATGCGGTGGCTGCCAATACCAGCACCTTTCGTATGAAAAACAATTGGCGTGGAAATCGCGCCAGGTCGAAGAGCTGCTCAAGCACATGGCAGGCATCACTTTCCCGGTGAACCCGTGCATGAGCACACCGCAAATTTGGAACTACCGCTCGAAGATCACCCCACATTTCGACAAGCCTCACAACGGTGAAATTGGTGAAATCGGCTTCCTCGCCAATGGCCGCCGCTCGCAATTGGTCGATGTGCCGGAGTGCAAAATTGCGATGGATGAAATCAACGCCGCACTGCCACGCATCCGCGAGGAAATCCGCGCGAAAGCCCACAGCTTCAAGCGCGGCTCAACGGTGCTCATGCGTGCGACCGAGGGCCGCGTCGAAACCGACTTCAAGGCCACCGCCGCGGAAAAAGTCGGCTCGTTGAGATTCGAGTTTCTTGCCGGCGATTTCTTTCAGAACAACCCGTTCATCCTGCCGGCATTCACCGGCCATGTAGCAAGACAAGCCTCGGCCGGTGGCGCAAAATTTCTGGTCGATGCCTACTGCGGCAGCGGTTTGTTCGCGCTCACGCTCGCCGGAAATTTCGAAAAGGTCGCCGGCGTCGAGGTTTCCGAAACCTCATGCCAATGGGCGCGCAACAACGCCGCGGCCAATGGCATCGGCAATGCCAACTTCATGACCGCATCGGCCGAAGCGATCTTCGCGGAAATCGATTTTCCCAAGGACGAAACTACGGTCGTCATCGACCCGCCACGCAAAGGCTGCACGCCGGAGTTTCTCGAACAACTCATCGCCTTCCACCCCTCGCGCGTCGTCTATGTGTCCTGCGATCCTGCGACGCAGATTCGCGACTTGAAGCAACTTTCGGAAGGCGGCTATCGCTTGCTCGAGGTGCAGCCCTTCGACCTCTTCCCGCACACCCGTCATCTCGAATGTGTGATGACCCTGGTGCGAGATTAGGCGTTTTTCTCCAACCAAGCAGCCGCCGAATTTCCCGCGCGCGTGCCAGTGGCAAAACATCCCTGCATGAGGTAACCACCCGTCGGCGCTTCCCAATCGATCATTTCGCCCGCAACAAAACACCCGGGCAAACGCCGCAGCATCAGGTCTTGATCGAGCTCGCTCCAAGCCACACCACCCGCCGATGAAATCGCTTCATCCAAAGGGCGCGGGCCACTCAACGGAATGACGCATTGCTTCACCTCATCGGCCAGCGATGCGACATCATGCCATTCCTTGCGGGCCAAAATTGCATGCGCCGCTTCGGAAAGTTTCCATCGAATGCGTGCTTGCCCCAAAACATCGCGCTTCACGGATTCCATTTTTGCCACAAGTTGCTCGCGCGTGAAGGTCGGTTTGAAATCAATCGCGATCTCCGGATGTTTCATTGCACGCAACATGGAGCCGAGTTGGTAAATTGCACCACCTTCAAGTCCGTATCTTGAAACAAGCAATTCACCCATGGCATGCTGACCACCGACGCTGACGACGATATTCTTGAGCGGCTTACCCTCGGCCACTGCAAGCGTCTCCGCCGACCACGCATGCTCCCAGCCGCAATTCGCAGGGGCCAGCGGCTGACACGCGATCCCGCGCGCGGCGAAGCAATCGATCCATGAACCATCGGACCCCGTGCGCGACCACGAACCACCACCCAAGGCAAAAACAACTGCCGCGGCATGCACCGATGCATCATTTGAAAATGAAAGCTCGTGCGGACGCCCGGGCTTGATTTCGACAAGGCGATGACGCGTCTCAATTCGAACCCCCAACTCGCGCAGCCGTGTGATCCATCGCCGCAACAAAGGCGCGGCTTTCATCTCCTTCGGGTAAACCCTTCCGCTGCTTGCTTGAAAGGTTTCGATGCCAAGTCCCTTTGCCCAGGCCCGAAGGGCACTCGGGCTGAATTCGTTTAACAAGTTTTCCCAAAACACCCGATCAGCGCCGCCATAACGCGTCACGAATGCCTCCATGCATTCGCCGTGCGTGAGATTCAAGCCACCCTTGCCCGCAACGAGGAGCTTGCGCCCCAGCGATGGCATCGCATCGAAAATAGTGACCGACACCCCACGCATCGCCGCGATTTCAGCCGCGCGGAGCCCTGCCGGACCACCGCCAATCACGGCCAATTGAAGAGATGCCTTTGATGCCACTGTTCTGATACGCCGACGCTATCCGCTGCGCCCATGCGGTCAATTCAACGATGCGCGCGGATTGACACCATGACCCCTGAGCTTCAGCTTCCCTAGGAAGCGCCATGCGCTCACTGATGTCATGATTTTTAAAAGCCTCTGCCGCCACGCCGGAATCGGTGCCAACTCGTACCTTCTGGAAACATCAAGCTCGCGCATCGTGCTCGATGCGGGCATGCACCCGAAGCACGAGGCGCTTGAAGCAATCCCACACTACGATTTTCTCGAAGAGGACAGCGTTGATGGCATCGTCATCACCCATTCCCACCTCGACCATGTCGGCACCCTGCCGGTTTTTCTTGAGCAACAGCTACGCGCACGGGTCTATCTTACGCCCGAGACCGCCGAGTTGTCCTCGGCCATGCTTCACAACTCGGTCAATGTGATGCAGTCAAAACGCATCGAGCTCGGTATCACCGAATACCCGCTCTTCGATCATCGAGATATCGATCGCATCACCGATTCGTTTGAGCACCGCGGCATCGAGCGCCCCTTCGACCTCGATTTCGATGGCATAGTCCGCGCCACCTTTCACGATGCGGGTCACATCCTCGGTTCGGTCGGCGTCACGATCGAATGCGAAGGCAAACGCCTGATGTACACCGGCGATGTGAATTTCGAACACAGCACTTTGCAGAAAGGCGCGCTTTTCCCGGAAAATCCGGTCGATGCGCTGATCGTCGAAACCACGCGCGGGGCGCAACAACGCGCACCGGGATACGACAGGCACCACGAGGAAAACCAATTTGCCGAGGCCATCCAACGCGTGATCGACCGCAAAGGCTCAGTACTGATTCCCGTTTTCGCGATGGGCAAAACTCAAGAAGTACTCGGCATGCTGCACCGCTTCAAAAGCGAAGGGCTGATCCATCACAACACGCCGGTCTACATCGGCGGCCTCGGCACAAAAATGACCCACATCTACGACCGCTACTGCGATGTCTCGCGCCGCCACCTTCCCGGGTTCCGCTTTCTCAAGGACATGGATATCGAAGGTGCCAACCGCAAGCGGACCGGCCCGATCCCATTTACCAACGGCTGCATTTACGCGCTATCGAGCGGGATGATGTCAGAAAAGACCGTATCCAATGTCTTCGCGCGACAAGGTGTCTTGGAAAACAAAAAACACGGCTTGTTCTTCGTCGGATACGCCGATCCCGAAACACCAGGCGGTCGCATCCGCGCCGCGAAAAATGGCGACGAGGTCTTGCTCGATCCCGCCTTCCCACCGGTCAAGCTGCGCTGCGAAATGCGCACCTTTGACTTCAGCGGCCATTCGACCCGCGAAGCGATCATGGACTACATCGCAAAGGTCCGCCCGAAAAAAGCCTTCCTCGTTCACGGCGACGACGACGCGGTCGAGTGGTTCCGCGCTGAGATCCAAAAGAACCTGCCGCACACCGAAGCGATCGTTCCGCTGCCCGGGGATGAACACCAGATCTGATCCCGCTCATGCCATAGGGCCTAGCGCTCGATGCGAAATCCTCGGCAATTCTTGAGCAGCGGAATCTCCGCCATGTGATGATGACGGATGTTTCTCGCCATCGCCGACTCTTCGATGATCTCGCGCAAAAACGCATCGAGTTCATCGACCTCACCCATCGCCTGAAGCTCGACGCATCCATCATCGAGGTTTTTCACAAAGCCGCAGACATCAAACCCACGAGCGAGATCTTTCACGGTGTATCGAAATCCCACGCCTTGAACCCTGCCTTCAAAAATTACCTGTCTCGCAATCATCAGATCGAACTCACTTGAATTTTTCGGCAAACGACTTGGTTGCCGAGTTGATAAAACGAATCGCCGTCGGCCGCGGACGCGTGACCACAAGGTGACGCCCATCTGCGGAAACCAAGATGCCGCCAAGCTTAGCGACTTCACTCGAGTTGGTAGCTGCGGAAATCAAATCGAGCGCAACCGATTGCAACTTTTCGGCGACCTCTGCCGACTCGATCTCGATCTCCCATAGAACCGCTGTCGATGCTTCGCCGTCCGGCACGAGCACATAGCGGTCACCCGCCCAGGACGATGAAAGTTCGTGAGCCATACCAACGTCACCCGCGCGCTCCAACCAAAGCCGCAGGCCAAGTTGCCCGGCGGACTCGCTGAGATACGGCTCCTCGGGAAGCCCGGTGATCTCGATGCGTTTGGCGGAAATTTCAGCAATCCCCGGCTGCAGGATTTTACGTGTCGTAAGCGGCGGTTCGCGCAACGCAGCCAAAAGTTTTTCACCTGCCTGCACATGCAAAGAGTCGGCATAACCCTTGCCCTCAACTACCGGGAAAGTGGTCAGGCCTTGAATGAATGGCGGCAAGCTTGCGAAGAGTTGCTCGACTCCAACATTCGACTTCATCGACATGAAGCCGCCTTGCAATGCGTTGACCGCAAGAAATCTCGCTTCGACACCAGCCGCCGCGCCTTGATGCAAAGCCTCACGCGCACGTGCGGCGTCATCGCCCGGGTAGGCCGCCGGTGGCGGAAAATGCTGATGCAACAAAATGCGCGAAATCAAACGCAGCATCGCCGCTTGGTCCGGAATCGCGGCATCTTCAAAGCGATCGGTGATCCATGCCTCCCCGGTGACATCGTCGAACCACCCGCGCGCGCCAGTCGTGCGCACAACTGTGAGTTGCGAAAGCAAATCATCATCCGGCTCAAGCCAACCAATCCACTGGTAGGCCTCTTTGCGATCATCAATGCCCGAAGGACCGAAGCGGCTCTCGATTGCCGCAGCCACACGATCGCGCAGCTCCTCCGAAGCGATGCGATGCACGACCGGGTTGGAAATAAATCGCAGGCCAAACTCTTTTTCCACACGCGCAATAGCCTCAGCAGGCACCGAAACCTCGCCCCCACCCTGTGCCAATGATCGCAGCGATTCATTCTCGCGCTTCAGCATCGCATTTTCTTCGAGCAGAATTTTCAAGCGGTCCTCCTGACCAGCGGGGCCTTCACCCAGTGAGCGCCAATGAAGCCCCTGTAAAATCCCGCCAACACCAATGGCGGCACCCATCAACCACGGCAGCAATGTTTTCGGATCGGCCACGGATCGGAAAATTCGATTCAGCGGCTCACCGGGCGCGCATTGGGATTGGCAGGAGATTTGCCCGACTGCTCTTTGAATGGATTCACATCCAAGGCCGATGACTTCACGCCAAAGACTTCTTCGAATGTCTTGCCAGGAAGCAGGTTGTAAACGATCGGCGCGCTGCGGTTGCCCTGCGCGTCATACACATAGCAAACCCGTTGCACCGGCATCTCTACGCCGCTGTTAGGATGCAGGCGCTTGGTCCTCGCATCAAACATCCGCTCCTCAACAAGCTGGCCATCCGACTTGCGATAACCGTAGCTGACCTTGTAGAGCAGGTTGTTCGAGCCATCGTAGATTTTGCAGCTCACCGGATTGCTGTTCGAATCCATCCGGTAATTCGTCATCATTACCAAGACACCATTGGCGTTGAATTTTTTCTTGGTGAGTGAACGGTTGTCGGGGGTGCGAGTGAAGAGCGTGCGCGAGCCATCCTCGTGTCGCATGACGCGCACATTGGGTCCATCGACCGCCTCAAGCTCGTTGCTCTGCGCCTGTAAGCAAAGGCAAAGTGCTGATAAAACCGCCAGCAGCGGATTGGAAATTTTCCAGTTTGCCAGAAAGCTCACGCGAGCCAAGGTAGTTGCGCAAGGCGGACGCTGCAAGCCGCCAGTTTCACATGATCTGGAGAACCCGTCGCGCAGCCGTCGATCTCAGCCGTCGCGCTCAGGTCATGGGCATCCTCAATGTCACGCCGGATTCATTTTCGGACGGCGGATCCCACTTCGGCATCGAAGCCGCAATGGCCCATGCACGTGTAATGATCGAGCAAGGAGTGGACATCATCGATGTGGGCGGCGAATCCACCCGACCCGGTTCGCTGCCGGTTTCAGCGGATGAGGAAACCAAGCGAACCGCGCCAGTCATCCGCGCACTACGCGCCGCATGGGACGGCTTGATCTCAATCGACACCTCCAAGGCGACAGTCGCAAAAGCGGCCATCGAATCCGGCGCCGACATCGTCAATGATGTCAGCGGCCTGCGCGCGGACTCACGAATGGTCGATGTGTGCGCAACAAGCCGCTGCGGCGTCGTCGTGATGCACATGCAAGGCACGCCGCAAAATATGCAGGTTGCACCGCACTACGCCGACGTGGTGAGTGAGGTGGCCGATTTTTTCAAAGAACGCATGGCATCACTCACTGCTCAGGGGATCGACCCCGAAAGCGTTTGCGTCGATCCCGGTATCGGCTTTGGCAAAACCCTTGATCAAAACATCGCGCTGCTCAAAGCCTTGAACAAAATCGCACCCAGAGGCCGACCGCTATTGCTCGGAGTTTCCAGAAAATCCTGCATCGCAGGCATGCTCGGAAGCACCAACATCAAAGAGCGCGATTGGCCGACCGTAGCCATCACCTCATGGGCAAGGCAACAAGGAACCATGCTACACCGAGTGCATGAAGTCCGCACCAACCTGCAAGCCTTGCGCATGACGGAAGCGATCATGAGCTGATCGCCCTACAGGGCACTGCGGCCATTTCACCTGGAGCTCGTAACCGCTCCGACTGGCCTGAGGGCGTTGCGGTACTTGGCGATTGCTCCCACGATTCCGCTCGCAATCGCCTTCTGATATCTTTCGTTGTGAATCAGGCGTGCCTCTCGCTGATGAGACATGAAACCACCTTCAAACAAAATGGCTGGATGCTTCACACCGGACAGCACGCTGAAACGCGCGCGCTTGATGCCGCGGTCAAACGTGTTCGTGCCAAGCTTGCGCAAAACGGATCCATGCACCGCCGTGGCCAAGGCAACATTTGCCGAATCATGCTCATTGCCCGCACGCTCGGCATAATCTGAAGCAATCGTATCCCTGCCGTAATGCGAAACCCCGGCGGGAGAAAGGGTGAAGGTTTCAATGCCGCGGGCCTCACTGCCCCCCGCGTTGAAGTGGATGCTAATGAACAACGCATTCTCCGATCTCGCATTCGCAAGATTCACCCGTTCCTGTAGCGTGAGATATCGGTCACTCTCGCGGGTCATCACTACTTTGAATCCACGCTTCTCCAACAGCAACTTAGCCATAGTCGCAACTCTTAGATTGTACATCGCTTCGGTACCAAGCGAATTGGTGGCACCGGCATCCTTACCACCATGCCCCGGATCAAGGATGATTGTGCTAAAATTTTCCGCATTCTTGATGAAGCGCGGCCGCAAAACCGGATCGATAAGCTTCGAAAGATCGATGCGCGAGATGAATGCCTTATCCCCCGACATCGTCACTGGATGGGTGAACACAAATTTCACCTCGTTCATCAGGCACTCCCTACCGCCAACTGTAAGGCTCATCCGCTTTTTTTTCGGAATTTCCAAAATCAAGGAGTTGCCTTTCTGCAACATCGTGGTGAATCCGTAAAAATTTTTGATGCTCGAAACCGAAACAAAATCGCGGCCATCAATTTTTACCACATCAAGGCCACCGTCCGCCGCGTTGGCACTCGGTGCAATAAAACACGCCATGCATGTACATACGTACAGCAGGATGGCTCGAATCCACCTGCGCCTCTCAATCATATGGAGCATGCGACACACCGGGTTTGGTAAAAGCTAGCACCGTGACTTCGGGCTGACAACCGGATTTGGCCACCCCTTGGCGGACAGGCGGCTTTGACCTTGCGAACTCACGACGCATTGGGGAAACTGCCACTATCACACCAATCATGGCATCCTATCCATCCATCAACATCGCCCGCCTCACCTATCTGCTGATCTGCGAGGCCGCCGGAATCGCCATTGCCTTGAGCACACGCGGGACGATGTTTGAAGTTTCGATGGCCACTGGGCTTCTGGGCGGCTTGCTGATTGCAGGGCTATTCATATGGATCGAGTCGTTGATGAGAGGCTTCACGCTGCGCGGTTTTTCCACCGCCACTTTTGGGCTCGCTGTAGGGCTGCTCTGCGCCTGGTTGCTTACAAGAGTCCAAATTTCCAGTCTGATCGAACTGTCATTTCGCGATGCATTGGATAAGCGGGAAAATGCCGATGCGCTAGTAAGCGCACTACGCCTTGCCTTTGATGTCACTTTGTTTGCAAGCCTCGGCTTTCTCGGTGCCGTTCTAGCGCTCCGCGGCAACCGCGACGATTTTGCCTTCGTTATTCCCTATGTTCGCTTTCGCCAAGACTCGTCGTCGGGCCAGCCAATTCTTCTTGATGTAGAGTCGGTCATCGATGGTCGCGTCGCGGGAATTATGCGCTCGGGATTCCTTCACGGTCGGCTCGTGCTACCACGCTTCTTGCTCGACGAATTGCAAGAGCTTGCACAATCCCCGCTCAGCGATTCAAAACAACGTGCCCAACGCGGCCTTGATGCGCTCGAAGCGATGCAGAAATCCGTGGACATCCAAGTTTCCATCCACGACTCATCATCGCCAGAACTACCGGAGTCACCTCACAACAAGCTCGTGGATATTGCCCGCCTGCTCGGCGCGCGGCTGATGACCAGCGACGAAAACCTCGCCAAGATCGCACGGTTGCACGGCATCGATGTTCTAAGCCTTAATGAACTCGACGAAGCCCTGCGACCGCTGGTGGAGGTCGGTCAACGCATCCGCATCGCACTGGTCAGGCCCGGCAAAGAAGATCATCAAGGCGTCGGCTATCTTCCCGATGGCACCATGATCGTGGTCAATCATGCGGTGGCAAAAATCGGCACTAGCCTCGAAGTGATCGTGGTCAGCAAACTTCAAAGCACTGCGGGGCTCATGGTTTTTGCCGAGCCGTATGTGAGTCGCTGATAAGGCAAAAAGCGCGCCTCTACGCAATTAGCGCTTGGCTGCGTTCTGCTTGCGAAAAAGCGGAACCAAGTTTTCGTCCATCCAGCCAAATGCGGAATCAAGACCGCCCTCAAGATAAAGATTCCCAATCGATGCCTCGACGCGTGTCGGATTTCCGAACGCGGAAAGGAAGTCATTGGAGGTCATGCGCGTGAACCACTCGCCATCCATGGTGCTGCGTTCACGCAAAACGAACTGCCTCGCATACAGGGCAAGCACCGCGTCACCAAGCCAAGCGGCCTCCCGCTCTTCACGCATTTGATCTGCTTTTCGGCTCACCGCGCCATCATGCATCTCACGGCACTGGGCGCAAAACTTTTTGCAGTCGCTCGTGCTGGATTCGATCTCTTAGCCGCAATTCCGATGCCTCATCCCAGTAACCCGGCTGCAATTCAAGGAACACTGACGCATAAGGCATCGCGCTTCGCGTGCGGATCACGAGGACATCAAAACTGCGACCCGTGTCCTCAAGCAACGTCATCAGCGACTGTTGCTCCAACTCCGTCGCCTCATGTCCATGAAGCGCTCCATTGATGCGCTTGCGCATGTCATCAATCCCGGGCGCGAAATCATTCTCCACGGAACGCAACTCACGCGTCAGATAAACTCGCGGCCGAAGATTCTCCGTTCGCTCCAGCGCGTGAAGCACATAATCCAACGCTTCGGGGATATCGACATCGGCCACCACCTGACGCAATCCTAGGCGGTTATGTGCGGGATAAGACGCTTCGGCAATTACGATCCAGTTGCGATAGCCAAGTTGCGCCGCCTGAAGATCAACCGCAGCCTGCCACGAATTCTGGGATCTGAAATTGGCGCACCCCATCGACACCAGAGCGATGCCTGATAAGATAACCCGAAACATTCCGCGCATGGCCGTTTGATAAGCCTACGCCATCTCCCTGTCAATCCACGCGCCTTTGCCCTCCAAACACAAAAA
>JAPOLH010000033.1 GCA_029977225.1 Verrucomicrobiaceae bacterium
GACGAGCGAAAGGTAATCGATTTTCAAATGCTTCGACTCCCCCAGCCTCATCAGTGCGAGCTGAATGATTTCATTGGCATCCTTGCGCGTGGCCGCCTCACTAAGCGCCTGGAAAATGCATGGCGCATCATCCCGATGACTGGGGCTGAGCCGCACATTGCGCGATGATAATGCAAGACCGTCGGACTCGCGAATCGTGGGCGACTCGACAATGCTTACTGGTAGATTGAGGTCGCGCACCATCCGTCGGATAATGGCAAGTTGTTGGAAATCCTTTTCACCAAACACTGCAGCATGACACGCGCTGAGCATGAAGAGCTTGAGCACCACCGTGCATACGCCATCAAAGTGACCTGGGCGGGTCGCACCGCACAATGTGCGTGATAGGAAATTTTCCTTAACCAGGGTGGAGCGGTCGGGGGCGTACATTTCCCGAGCATCCGGCACGAAAACCACATCAACCCCGGCCGCTTGACATTGCATGAGATCGGTTTCCAGCGGTCGCGGATAGGCATCCAAGTCGTCCTCACGATCGAACTGGATCGGGTTGACAAAGATCGAAACCACGACCACCCCATTTTCACCGGCCGCTTTTCTCGCATGTTTCACCAATGCAAGGTGCCCGCGGTGTAGCGCTCCCATCGTCGGTACCAGAACACGCCGTCCCGCGTATTGCTCGTCCCCAAGCAGAAGCTCCCTCAATTCAGATCCCGATGTCACAAGTTGCATGACCATATCCATCGCCGCTTTTCACTGCTCCCGCAATTTCTAAGCGCGAAAAATCTCCGTAGGGTCCAATTCCCTAGCGCTTAGGCCTGATTTCCAGGGGCTCGCCCACGGCTCGTTCCAGCATCCAATCCTTTTCTTCGCGCCGCCAATCGAGTTTCACCCGAAACGGACCGTCGGCGATGCGCATCTCGGGAAACTCGACCTTTGCATGCAATGTCAGCGTCACACTGGCCCGCTTGCCTTCGATCTTCACCGCATCGAAAGCCGGCTTTGAAAAACTGCAATGCAAGGCATGCTGGCAGACGCTCGAGAATGCGGATTCCAATTCCTCCCGCGCAAAAGTACCATTGGCATCTTCCGGAGTCGGAGTGGAGATCTCAACCTCGCTCGCAAGGAGCGGATGAAGAGCGTAAACCGCCATGGCGCGGGTAGTTGGCGGCTTGTCTGGGTCGATGCTGAGCACCTCGAAGAAAGAAACACAGCGCCGCTTGATTACCTGCTCAGGCGAAAACCACCATGCTGCCGCCAAAATCACGATGATGGAAACAATGCTTATGATCAGAAGCCTTTTCATGTAGCCGATTTTCCTTGGTTGGCATCATGGAAAATTCTGATGCGCGCCTTATCGCTGCCAATCAATTGCTGCGCGCGCAGGAGCGCTGCACGAGTCGAAAGATTGGGGTTACGGGGGCTACTGAGAAACAAATTACTTTCGCCCGCTTTGCGGTCGCATCCCTCTTGCAGGGTCAGCAACACACCGGAATTTCTCAACACACGGTATACTTCGCGAGTGGCGCCCGAAACGATCAGATGAAGACCTCTGTCGCGCATGAAGAGAATCAAGTCCTCTAGGGCCATGACGCTGGTAGCATCAAGATGCCATGCGTTCTTGAGCCGCAGGATGATCACGCGGATATCGGGGTCTGAAACGGTGCGCTGAATTTGGGTGCGAAACAACTCGGATGCACCAAAGAACAAGTCGCCTTCGACATGTACGATTGAGATTGCGGGGATAGGACGACTGCGGCCCGTATCGGCCATTTCGCGCAGTTCACCGCCCTCATCAAAGCCGTATTCGACGAGCTGAGGTCTGCTTGCCTTACGCAAGAAAAGTGAGATCGACACAGCGACGCCGATAAATATTGCCACGTACAAAGGAGCGAGAAGCGTGGCCACAAATGTGCATGCAAGCACCAACGCGTCATCGCGTGTTGATTGCATGCATATGCGGATGGCCCGCCGATTGAAAAGGGAGAAGGACAGGACAACGACGAGTGCCGCCAGAGCCGCCTTAGGCACATAATCAATCAGCGGCACTCCCAAGTGACCCAAGACGGCGATGAAGAGCGTGAATGCCAGCGTATAAAGCCCGGTAAAAAACGAGGCAAATCGCGTACGCGCTCCTGACGAATCATTCAGCTATGAGCGAGTCAGCGAGCCCGATGCGGGCATCCCCGATGCGATCGATGAGGCCATGTTGGCAACTCCCACTGCGAACATGTCCTGGTTGGCTTCTGGTCTCTCACCCGAGCGCGATGACAGGCTTTTCGACATCAAGGAGTTTTCAAGAGATGCAATGAATGCAAGTGCGCAAGCAACACCGACGAGTTCTGAGAAATCCTTGAAAAAACCGGCACGAAAAATATCGGGTAACCCCTGTTCCAGATCCGCAAAAGAAAAGGTACGAAAAGTTTCCACTCCGGTGAAAGGGCCGACATGCTCGTGAATGAGCAGGCCAAAGATGGCCGATGATACCGCCAGCGTGATGGCAAAGACTGGCCACCTCGGTTGCCACGTGCGCAGTGCGAAAAATATCGCGACGGTCGTTAGTCCGATCAGTGTGGGCACCCATTGGGCATGCGGTATGGCGCGTGCCAGCTCGATGACAAAGCCCACAAAGGTACCGGAAGATTCAGGATCGATGAGCGGCCCTAATCCAAGCCAGGGCTTGAGTTGGTTTGCGATGATGAGCACGGCCGCTCCGGAAATGTATCCGACCATCACACTGCGCGAAACATACTGCAACAGGTCGGCTATGCGTAGCATTGAGCCAAGCACTGCTATGATACCGACCATCGCTACGAGCAGCGGCAGCAGTTCGCCGCTTCTCGCTCCCAATTGTGGGTGGGTGGCGAAAAAGCTGAAAAGCATAAATGCCGTAGCGTTTGTAGGCCCAAGCACGGTCAGACGCGATGAAGCAAAAATGGGAGCCACCATGGCGGCGACCGCCGAACAAACAATGCCATGTACGATGGGTAGGCCCGCAATTGCCGCGTATGCGATGGATTGCGGCAGTGCCAGCATGGTAACGTTCGCTGCGGCACGAGTGTCGGCACGCAGCTTTTCGAGGGAGTAATTGCGCAGCGAAGATGCGAATGGAGCCAATGTGATGCCCTGGCCACTGCTGTGGGCCGAAATATCCGCCGATCTCCTGCGTTTTTTTCGAAACATTTTCATGATCTGCGTTTCATTTGAAACGCGCTCGACGGAACAGGTGCAAGCCGACCAAAACACATATCACATTTGGCGACCACATGACGAGATTAGCAGCCGCAACGGTGTCAAAATGTTCGGCAAGGGTCGTGATCACGAAATACATTGCTGCAATCAGCAGGCTGAGCACGAGTCCTCCCGAAGTTTCCCTCCGCCGCGAAACAAGTCCCAGTGGTACTGCGATGAAGGCAAACGCAAGCGACGCGAAGGAAAAGGAGAATCGCTTGGTGATCTCTGTACGGAACTTGATGGTGTCCGACTCACGGGCCTTAGGGCTGGCAGCAATGGCATCAAGGATCTCCTGATTGGACATAGCGCCGCGCGACTTGCGCCGTTGCTTGGGATCCTTGAGGTCAATGAGGAGTGGCTCGGCCTTGCTCGCACAAATCGGCTCGATCGAGCCATCCGGCTTGCGCGTTTCAAAGTAAGCGTTTTCCAGCTTCATGCGGAGTTGGCTCTTTTCGTGATCGACCGCCAATGACGCCCGCTCGGCATGGATGTAAACCCGCTCGCCTTTGCCTGGCTCTGGAATCTGATAAAAGTGGAACCCCCTCACCCACCCGCCATCCTTGCGCTCGATCAGCGCTCGTGAACTCGCTTGACCGTCGTCGCGGAAGTTGCCCTGCACAATGCCTGGACGCAGCAGCGAATCAGGGTCGCGCACGGCTTGTTCGTAAAGCAGTTCCTGGGTCGATGACTTGAGGCGCGGGTAAATGTTCACATTGAGCCAAAGACAAAATGCCGAGAGCGCACCACCAATCGCGAAAACCGGCAGCGAAAGTCGCACGAGGCTCACGCCAGCAACGCGGAATGCGGTGATTTCCTGATCTGTGGAAAGCCGCCCAAATACCAACAACACCGCCGAAAGAAATCCCCACGGGATGGTGTACATGAGCGACAAGGGCAGCACATTGAGAGCGAAGCGCATAACCACCTCCGGCGGTGCATTCTGGTCTACCAGCAGTTCCTCGATCTTCTTAAAAAGATTCCCCAACATCAACACGCAAGCGAGGACCGCAACCGCGGTAAATGTGCCAATCAGCACCTGCCTCGCAATGTATCGGTCGGATATCCGCATGAGTCTCAAAAAACGATGCGAAACAACCGAACCAATGTCCAGAAGCAAGCACCTGCGGTCAGGTTGCCTCGAGATCAGACCGGGCTTGGCAAGTGAATGCGGCTGATTTCGCGCATGATGCCACGGGTCTCGTTCTGCCAGCGGTTGAGCACATCGCGGGAGAGTTGGACGCGCTCGGAAATGGCGTTTTCGAGTTCGTGGTAGTTCGCGGCGAGTTTTTCGACGAGCTCGTGAAGTTTGTCACTGGCGCGCTGGCAATCCCCCGCTTTTTGTTTCTCGCGTATTTCAGCCAAGTGAAGCTCAGCCCTTCGACGCGCTTCACGCATCTCGGCAAGGAGAATGCGGCTATCGGGCACGCGGCGCAGTCCTTCAACAAGTCCGAGCTTGGAGAGCGTCCAGATCGTCCATTTTGACGGATCCCATTGCCATGGCTTCACGCCGTTGCGATAGTCGTGTTGGAATTCGTGGTGGTAGTTGTGATAGCCTTCCCCAAAGGTCAACAATGCCATGATTGCACTGTCACGTGCGCTGTGGTTCGTGGAATATGGCTGGCGTCCCACGGTGTGGCACAGCGAATTGATGAAGAACGTGCAGTGTTGAGCCACCACGATGCGAGCGATGCCCGGAATCAGGAAGCCGCCGAGTGCACCAACCCATGGGTTGGCACCTTGCGCGGCATTCCAATAGTAACCCAAAATGGAGGGGATGATGATTCCCACGACCAAGCCGATCCAGTGGACATAGCGGTACTGCCACATCACCCACTTGTCCTTGCGGAGGTCGTTGACATTGTCCATCGGTGGCTCGGGGTTGAGTTTAAACATGAGCCAGCCAATGTGAGCCCACATGAAGCCCTTGGAAATATCGTACGGATCTCCATCGTGGTCGACGTGCTTGTGGTGGCGGCGGTGGTCGGAGGCCCAATCGAGACATGCATTTTCAAAAGCGCAGGCGCCAAAAATCAGGGTGAAAACCCGCACCGGAAGCTTCGCTTTGAACGAGAGATGCGAAAATAAACGGTGGTAACCGACCGTGATGCTCATCATGGTCGCTATCAGGTAGAAGAAGAACAGGGCGACCAAAAACCAATTGGCACCGTAGTGATAGAGGTAAACGGGAAGCCCGAACAAAGCGATGAGGGCAGTGCCGATCAGGAACGAGCTGGTGGTCCAGTTGACTCGATCAAAGGGGATGCGATACATGATGGGTGGTTAATTGGTGGCTGCACTGGCAGGAGCCAAGCCGCAGGCTGCGCCAGACTAGCCGCATCCTTGGTAGCCTGCAATCACGCATTTTTTCTATTTTCCCCTTCGATCCGACTTGACAAGTGCCGCCAATTCTCAAATAAAACGCGCCCCCAGCCGGTGCTGGGACCATCAAACAACCAACAAACGACGCATGCGTGGAGTGACTCTGAAAAAAGGTGAGCCCGTTGACCGGGCTCTCAAGCGGCTTAAAACCAAATTGGATGGTGAAGGCATCCTCGAAGAAATGCGTCGCCGCCGCGCCTTTGAAACACCCACCGAGCGCAAGCAACGCAAACTTCGCTCTGCATCGAAGCGCAACAAGATCCGCTGGCGCTACTCCAACGCTCCGGCAGCCACCGCCGAAGTCGCCGAGTAATCGCACTTCCGCCAACCTCTCTACGGGCTTGAACCTACTTCTGGTTCAAGCCCGTTTTTTTGTGTCATTTTCCCAATCGGGTAAATTTGATTCTATCTACAAGGGATTTGGCTAGACTCGCACCAATGACGGTCGAGCGCATTTTTTTGGGATGGCATGAGCCCTTTCTCGGACTAGCAGCAGACAGCTTGTTGGCGGATCGCGACGCTTTGCCATCAACACTGGTCATCGTGCCCACCTCACAGGCTGGACGTCGTCTTCGTGAAGCAATGGCCGAAAAAGCCGGCGCACTTTTGTCGCCAAAAATGGTCACACCCGGCTCCATGTTGCGGACTCCGGATCCATCGGTGGCCGTCGAATGGATTGAGCGTCTTGCGTGGATCGAAACCTTGGAAGAGGTTGGCGACTGGTCACAGTACGAGGCACTTTTTCCTGATTCGCCGCAACAGGAAGGAACATGGGCCGACTCACTTGCCGGCGAATTTATCGGCATTCGGCGCTCGCTTCAGGAAGCGGGACTTACGCTCGAATCGGCTGCGGGCCTTCTTGGAAATTCGGTGGAATCTGAGCGCTGGGGTTGTCTCAAGCGCTTGGAGAAATCCATGGAATCAAAGCTTCGCCTATGGGGCTACGAAAGCCGCAGTCGCATCCTTGCGCGGGGCATCAAGAATCCCCCCGGGATTGCCCGTATCGTGCTTGCGGGCCTGTCCGAACTGCCACCCATCCTTCGCAAGTCACTGAAAAATAGTGAGCATCCGATCATTGCCATGATAGGGGCGCCTGCCGAAGAGTCGGATCATTTCTGTGAATTCGGAACCCCATTGAACGATTGGTCGAAAAAAATCATTCCCTTGCCCTGTGGAAGCCAAGGATCGGTATGCTTGGTCGCCGATTCAAAACATCAGGCCAGCGAAGCGGTGCGCCTGGTCGCCGATGCCCGCACTCCATCCCACTCGCTTGCCATCGGATGCGGCGATGCCAGTGATGGCGAAACATTGGCTCGCGCCTTTGATGAAAATGGTTGGATCACATTCCACCCAGGAGCAAGAGGAGTCACATCCAGCCTTGTACGCTGGTTCAAACTTTGGGCCGAATGGCTTGCCAAACCTCAAATCCATACGATCGCCGATCTGCTCGCTCTTCCGGAAAGCGTGATCCTTGCCGGACCCAACCGTGCCGATGCGGCTAAGGCACTCTCGAGCATCCGCGACCAACATATCATCAATGGTGCTGACGACCTGCGCCGATTGCTTCACATCCCAAAATTGTGGAGGAGTGCCCATCATCTTTCTTCGGCAAAATGGCTTTTGTCGGTTCTTGAAGTGTTTGAAAAACGACGCCATTCCTTCGAGCATCTGGGAGCTGAAAAGGCTATCGGCGAAATGCTCAGCGAGTTGGTCGAACATGTGGATTCGACAGGAAGCGAATGGTTGACGATGCAGGATTTTGTTACCAGCGCGGCTGCCTTCATGCGACGCATGAAACGCCCCCCTGAATTTTGGGTCTCATTGATGCTTTCGCAAGTACCGGCACCCACACCACAGCCTCCAGAAGACCGCGCTATCGACATTCAAGGATGGTTAGAGCTCTTTTTTGAACCGGGCCAGCATCTTGTAATCTGTGGCATGAATGAAGGTCGTGTGCCGGCGTCTGTCTCCAATGACCCATGGCTCGGTGAAAAAGCACGTGCCTGGTTGGGACTCATCACCTCCGCACAGCGTGCTTCGCGTGATGCGTTTCTCTTCCGATCGATGCTCGAAGCTCGGCGCTCTGCAGGAAGAGTCGACATCCTTTGCTCAAAATCCGGATCCACTGGTGACACATTGCTACCTTCAAGATTCCTTCTTGCCGCATCGAGTGAAGAGCTTCCTGAACGCGTCAAAAACCTCTTCCAGGAAGTTCAGCCGCCGGAATCATCACTGAAGTGGGAGCGCGATTGGCGTTGGCGTCCGACAGCCCAGCCGCACTTGGAAAAAATCCACGTCACGAGCCTGCGCGATTACATCGCTTGCCCGTTTCGATTCTATCTCAAGCATGTTTGCCGCATGAACAAAAACGAACCGGAGCGCAACGAGTGGAGCTTCAGGGAATTTGGCAACATCGTGCACGAGATCCTTGAAGCATTCGGCAAAGACCCGGTCGCGAGAGATTCTTCCGATCCGGTTTTCATCGGCAGCTGGTTATCGGATCAGCTCGATGAGACGGTTGCGACACTTCATGGCGAAACGCCACCGCTCGCCATCCGCATCCAGACGGAGGCCCTTCGCCAGCGCCTCAATTGGGCCGCCCGCATCCAAGCCGAACAACGCAACTTGGGGTGGCAGATCAGTGAAACCGAGCTGCCCGTCGAGCTCACGATCGGTGGCTATCTCATCAAAGCAAAAATCGACCGTATCGACCGCCACGAGGTCACCGGCGCCTTGCGTGTGATCGATTACAAAACCGGCAAGGTGAAGCATACCGACCAATCCCACCGCAAAAAGGAAAGCTCCCGCAAGGAACGACCGACGCACCTTGCCGCCCAAGAATGTCCGGTTTTTTTCGAGCGCCCGGGAAAAAACAAAAGCGATTCCTACCAGTGGATCGATCTTCAGCTGCCGCTCTACAGCCATGCGATGATGCTGCGCCAACAGACGATCGCTACACCGACTTACTTTTGCATCGGGGCAACCGAAAGCGAAGTCATGGTCAGCGAGTGGGAAAACTTTACCGAAGCGGACCTTGATGCAGCGGTTGCATGCACCGAGTGGATCACCAGGCAAGTGCGCGACGGCATATTTTGGCCACCTGCCGAAAAACCAACTTATGATGATTTCGAGATCCTCAGCTGTGGCAAACCACTCATCGACCTCTGTGAAGAAATCAGCAAAGATCATCCTTCAGGCATAGGGGCGTAAAAAAACAGCTGCCTCATCTATCGCCCGCCTAAAATCTCCTCTACTCCTCTGCATGTCGAAACCTGGTGCCAGCGTCGAAGCCAACCAGCGTGCGACCGGGGTGCAATTGGGTGGCAGGCTGAAGGGACTGTCACTGCCGAGGCAGGTACTGTTCCTCGCTTTCTGGCCACTGCTGGAACAGGTGCTGACATTTTTTGTGGGGTTTACCGATCTGATCATCGCCGGACGCATGGCTTGTGGTGCCGATCGCGTGGCGATCCTTGATGCGATGGCTCTGGGCGGTTATGTCGCTTGGTTTTTCAACATTCTGCAAGGCGCGGTCGCCACCGGCGTCATGGCTCTGGTTTCGCGTGCGACCGGCGGCGGTGATGAGGCCCTTGCCAATCGCGCCCTTGGCCAAGGGCTCTGGCTTGGCATAGCTGCAGGCTGTGCCACATGGATGATCCTTTGGATCGGCATTGGACCACTGGTCCACTGGGTTGGACTCTCGCCCAAGGCCGCAAACTACGCCCACGATTTTCTGCATACCCTAGCGTTGAGCGCTCCTTTCAGTGGCGCTCTTTTCGCCATCAATGCCGCTCTTCGCGGCTCAGGCGACACTCGTACGCCGTTTCATTCGATGATCGTCGTCAATGTCGTCAATACCGCCCTCAGTTGGGCATTCGTGTTCGGCCCCGCGCCGCTCGGAGGGCACGGCATCGAGGGCATTGCAAGAGGCACGGTCGTTGGCTGGATCGCTGGATTGGTCACCACTCTTTTGTTGGTCGGTCGCCGTGCGAATGACACGCTGCATTGGCAAAAAAGATTTCTCAGACCCGATCTCACAACGCTTGGCCGTATCATCAAGGTTGGCTTGCCGCAATCGGTTGAAATTGCCGGCATGTGGATGATTCATGCCTTTAGCATTCGGGTCATTGCCGGGCTCGGCGATCAAGGCGCACTCGGTGCCCACATCCTCGCCATTCGAGTCGAGTCCATGAGTTTTCTTCCGGGCTTCGCCATTGCCACCGCTGCTGCCACACTCTGTGGCCAATACCTCGGCGCGGGTTCTCAAGAAATGGCTATCAAGTCCGTCCGGCTTTGTTGGAAATACGCTGTGATTCTCATGGGATCCATGGGGCTTTTCTTTGCTCTTTTCCGTTACCAGCTCATCGAATGGATGGCACCCGGCAGCGAAATTCACGCCCGCCTCACTGCTCCCCTTCTGATCATTTGCGCGATCACCCAGCCCTTTTTCGCCACGTGCATCATTCTCAAAACATCGATGCGCGGCGCCGGTGCCACCCCCATCGTGATGCGCTGGTCGTTCGCCAGTCTTCTTTTCTATCGCGTTGCCGTGTTGTCGCTCCTCTCGCACCTTCACCTCACCACGCTCACTCTCGTATGGGTCATCCTCGGCCTAGACCTCCTCACTCAGGCTTTCATATTCACAAAACTCCACCTCCAAGGGAAATGGCTGCATTACAAGGTGTGAGAAATCACACATGCTCCTAACCATGAAGCGATTAAAGAAATCTACCTAAAGCTACCATTCATGTACCCTGGTGGAATCAGCGCGGAGAGGGTGGGATTTGAACCCACGGTGAGTATTACCCCACGTCCGATTTCGAATCGGGTGCCTTAGACCACTCAGCCACCTCTCCTTGCGCGGGCGGAGATATTGTCGGGATGGCCGGAGCTTGTAAAGCCTCCAATTCGCTCAATCCGGGAAAACGATGGCCCGATTGCCATCGATGATCGTGCGGTCATGCACGTGGAAACGAATGCCTTTGGCGATGGCGACGCGTTCGCAGTTTCGGCCAAGTCGCACGAGATCATTGGGAGAGTGGAAATGGTGCACTCGCTCAACTTCCTGCTCAATGATGGGGCCGGCATCAAGGTCGGCCGTGACATAGTGGCAAGTGGCACCGATGAGTTTCACACCACGCTCGTGAGCTTGTTTGTAGGGGTTGGCCCCAATGAAAGCAGGCAGGAAGCTGTGGTGAATGTTGATGATGCGCCCGGCGAAATCGCGGCAGAAATCATCGGGAAGGATCTGCATGAAACGAGCCAGCACGATCAGCTCGACATTCTGTTTCTCGATGAGTTCGCGGATCTCGTTAAAGCCTGCGAGACGCTTGTTGCCATCCATGTCGATTTCGTGAAATGCGATGTTCGAGCGCTCGGCGATCGGGCGGCAGTTGGGTCGGTTGCCAATGATCGATGTAATCTCGATCGGCAGCTCGCCGAGTTCAGTGCGCCAGAGAATTTCGTTGAGGCAGTGATCGGTCTTGGTGACCAGTACCGCCGTGCGCATGCGATATGGCAGGCGGCGAAAATGCCAATCCGCATGGAGCGAGCGGCCGAGCGTGCCGAAACCGGCAATGAAGTCCTGCGTCTCGACATCAAGGTCGCTGGTGTCGATTTCGAGTCGGGCAAAAAACTTCCCGCTGAGCGAGTCGGTAAATTGGTTGAACTCTACAAGATTGCCACGGTGACTCACCACATAGTTGGCAATTTTCGCTACAATCCCTGCTTGGTCGGGGCAGCTAAGTTTAAGAATCAAACCTGGGCGAGACATGCGCCTAGCTATGACGGACGATTTCAGCGCGTCAATCCCTGTCTAGGGCATTGCCCTTGCTCGGCCAATCGGCACCCGTCGGGCGATCGTGACCGAGGTGGTGATAAATCCGACGAAATAGGAATGCTCCCGCGATACCGCCGAGGAAGTCAGCCGTCCAATCGGCCATGTTGGCACCATTGCGACCGGGCGTAAAACATTGGTTCCATTCATCAAACCAACCAAGCAAGCCAACGGCGATCACGGTGGCGGGAATGATCCAATCCCAGCGAATTTTGCGACGCAAAACCACCAGAGTGAAAGCCGTGAAAAAGCCCGCGATGAGCACGCCACCCCCAGCGAAAGCAAGAAAGTGCGCAACCTTGTCGATCTGCAATTTCAGTTCCGGATTCTTGTCGCCCGGAATGGATGAGAGAAACCAGATCGTGCGCATCCATGCGAGCACGGCAATGAGCCAGATCAGCGGATGTCGTGGCAGTCGCAGGCGGCTCACTGTTTTCGCATTTCCTCTTCGAGTCTTTCCGCCAACCATTGTTTCATCATCGACTGATAGTTCAGGAATCTGGAGCGCGCAATGCGCTTGATGCGCGAAAGCATGCGAGGATCGAAGCGCAAGGTGATGGTGGTCGAATCACGCGAATCCGATTCATGCACGGATGTGGCCATCAGGCGGCCGTCGAGTTCGTGCGTTTGCCAAAATCGGGCTTCCGAGGCTTCGTCGGAAAACTCGGGTATTTCGGACCAATTGCTGATGGCTTTCATGAGTGAGCTTTGGAAAGGGCGCAGTGCATTTCGATCAACGGTAGTCGGCGTATTTGCGATCGTAAAATTTTCGCTCGCCCTCGGTCATTTCGCGGGCAGCGACCACGCGCGTGGTTTTGCCGTCGGTCCAAAATGCAGAGAAAAGGTAACGGTCGGCGACCGTACGCCCAAGCGAGTAAAAACGTGAGGCCCCATCCTGACGCTCGCAGTCGGGTATGAAGCGCACCGCGAAGGGGTCCTCCAAAGCTTCCTCGAGCTCGCGTGGCTTGACATCATGCAGGTCGAACTGCACGTCGATCAGGTCGAGTTCCATGTCAGCAGATTGATGGCAAAACAGCCCGAAGTACAACAAAGACTTTGCGAGGCAAAGGTGAGCCGTGAGCACCTCGCAAGTTACAGCGCATGCCCCATCCGCAGGCGCTTGGTCTCTAGGTACTTTTCGTTGTGCAAATTGGCGGGCAGCGAGAGCGGGATCTGCTCGGTAATTTCGAGCCCGTAGCCCTCAAGACCGACGACCTTTTTGGGGTTGTTGGTAAGCAGGCGGATTTTGCGAATTCCGAGGTCGCAAAGAATCTGCGCACCCATGCCGTACTCGCGGAGATCGGCGGCAAAGCCCAATTTTTCATTGGCCTCGATCGTATCCATGCCCTGCTCTTGGAGTTTGTAGGCGCGAATCTTTGCCGGCAGGCCGATTCCCCTGCCCTCTTGGCGAAGGTAAAGCAAGACACCTCCCTCTTGGGAAATGCGTTCGAGGGCCGATGCCAGCTGGCCGCCACAATCGCAGCGCTGGGAATGAAAGACATCACCCGTGAGGCATTCGGAATGCACGCGCACCAGCGTCGGCACATCAGGATCGATCTCACCACGCGTGAGGGCAAGGTGGTGACTCAGGTCGGTGGACACGCGATAGAGATGACAATCAAACTCGCCGAAATCCGTAGGCATCTTGATGCATTCCTCGCGCAGCACGAGTTTCTCCGAGCGACGACGATATTCGATGAGCTGCGCGATCGTGCAGGCCTTGAGACCATGCCGACGCTGGAAATCTCCGAGGTCCCCCACACGCGCCATCGTGCCGTCATCATTGATGATCTCACAGATCACCGCAGCTTCGGGCAGGCCAGCCAAACGGGTGAGATCGACCGCCGCTTCGGTATGACCGGCGCGACGCAAGACACCGCCGGGGCTGGCGAGCAAGGGAAACACATGACCCGGTCTTACGAAATCATCCGCACCTGCAGACTTATCGGCAAGCAAGCGGATCGTGTGGGCGCGATCGGCGGCGGAGATGCCAGTACCTACTCCCTTGGCTGCATCGACACTGACCGTGAAGGCGGTCTTGTGACCCTCGGTGTTGCGGCGAGTCATCTGCGGCAGGTCCAGCTCCTCAGTACGTTCGGCCACCAGCGGCGCACAGATCAGGCCGCGACCATGCACCGCCATGAAGTTTACCATCTCGGCCGTGCACAACGATGCCGCGCCCATCAGGTCGGCCTCGTTTTCGCGCGACGGATCATCGGCACAAATCACCAACCTGCCCGCCGCAATCTCGGCGATGATTTCATCAATCGGGCTGAACTCGATGCTGGTTTGAGACATGGAAAATTTTTCGAAGTTTTATGGAATGATTGGAGCCACAGCAGGGAAAGGCATGCGAGGGCTTCGGGCAACCACAGAATCCTCAATTCAGAAAAGGATCGTCCGGAGCCTCAGCCAGAATTCGGTGCATCGGCGATATCCTGCCAAGCAAAGTGCGCCACATGCCCTCGTCCTTGCCAGCACCTAGCACATCTTTGGTCGGATCGGTCGCATACCACGCGTCGCGCATCATTTCATTCTCCAACTGCCCCGGACTCCATCCGGAATACCCCAGATAGGCACTGACCATGCAGCCCGGCCGGCGCGAGTGACGATAGGCTTCCTCGGTCGAGATGCGCATCGCCCAGTTGAGTCCGCGTTTGGGTGTCCACCAGAGGGAGCAAAACATCAGCTGATCCTGCATCACAGGCCCACCGGCAAACACCGGGATGTTTTTCAAATGCTCGAATGCATCTCCATGCAGCAAGTCCCCAACGACTTTTCCCGTCGGCCGATTCAACACCAACCCAAACGCGCCGTCGCTCGGGGCGTGCACATTCACCAAAAGCACGGTGCGCCGGAACTCATCGCGCAATGCCGGGGCCGCCAGCAACAGCTTGCCGCGCAAGGATTGGGGCGTCGTTTGAAAATTGGAAGACACGCCCGCAAATTAGCCGCATGTCGCAAATTCGCCAACCGATGAATTTTGAAAAATCCGCTTTTATCTGGAATAGCAGCACAAAGTTCGCATGCTTCGCGCATGGCGATGACCCGATTTCAGAAACTGGCCACCGCAGCCTTGGTTTCGGTGCTTTTCCTCATCTTTGTCGGCGCGGTGGTACGCGTTTCGGGCTCCGGCATGGGCTGTCCGGATTGGCCAACCTGCTGGGGTTGCCTCATCCCACCAACGAGCGCCGATCAGGTGGATTTCGATAAACTTCCAATCGAGAAATTCCAACGCAAGGCAGAGCGCATGGGCCGCGACCCGTCAACGATCAGTGCCGATAGCCTGCGCGCGGAATTCAACCCACGCCATGTGTGGACGGAGTTCATCAATCGCCTGTGCAGCCTACCAGTTGGCTTTTTCACGCTCGCCACATTCATTGCGGCGTTCTGGCAAAGGTCCAAGCGCCCCCTGGTTTTCTTCATGGCATTCGCCTCATTGGCGGTAGTGCTGATCAATGCGTGGATGGGCGCAAGGGTGGTTTACAGCGGTCTCAAGCCCGGTGTTTTGACCACCCACCTCGCACTCGCAATGTCCCTCACCGGCATGCTGGCATACTGCGCTTGGCGTGGCTGTGAGCAACCATGGCGAGTAAACATGAGCGATCCGGCAAGGGCCAGATTGCGACTGATGCTTACCCTCTTGATCGGATGCGTCATCTTCACCGGCATCATCGGCGCACAGGTTCGCGAACTCACCGATGCCATGTCGAAATTCCATCACAGCGCACCACGCTCGGAGTGGATCGGCGAGCTGGAGCAATCATGGAAATACCTACTCCATCGGAGTTTCTCATGGGTCATCCTTGGCCTTGGCATCGGGATCTGGATCCATAGCAAGCGTCATGGAACCATTGGCAAAGTTGGCATGAGCGCACTGTTCATCATTCTGACCCAAATGATTCTTGGCATCATCATGTCGCAGATCCACATCTACTCATGGGTGCAGGTCCTGCATGTCGGCCTCTCGGCAATCCTTCTGAGCCTCCTTTGGATCTGGTGGTTTGCGACTCGCAAGAATCCTTGCGCAAAGCAAGGGTGAGCAGAACGCATTTTTGACTCCCTGATTGGCCAAAAAATCGATTCGCGTCGAATCACTTCAAGCGCCCGCAGGGTCAACGATTGACGATTTGTTTCGCACCGCCAGCACCTTGTCGACGCGGATACTGTCCATGTCGATGACCTCAAATGTCCACTCGCCGGCGCTCACCCGATCGGCCTCGACCGGAATGCGCCCAAGCTCTTTGACCAACCATCCGGAGACAGTCTGAAATTCATCCCCACCACCTTCCGGTAGGACAAATCCCTCAAGCCGCTCGGGCAATTTTTCAATTTCGAGAAGCCCGTCAATCAACCAACTGCCATCCTCGCGTTGCCGCACCGGCATGGCCATCTGCTCTTCCATCGATGGCACATCACCGACGATGGTCTCCATCAGGTCGATGAGCGTCACCATTCCCATGACGCTGCCAAATTCATCCAACACCAGTGCCGCGCGCTGACCGGTCTTGCGAAACGTCTCCAGCAACACACTCGCCTTCTGCGTCTCGGGCACCAGCAGCGGCGCTTTCATGATCGATGCGAAATCTACGGTTTTTTGCGCGGCAAGCTGACCGTAAATATCCTTGATCGATACCATCCCCACGATGTTTTCGCGTCGCCCCTGATACACCGGAAAGACTCCCTGCGTGCTGCGCATGATCACCGGCCATACGTCCTCATGCCTGGCATCCTTTTCGATCCAAATAATTTTCGGCCGCGGAATCATGATGTCATAAGCGACCAGCTTTTCGAACCCGATCACGCCCTCGATCATCCTGGATTCCATGCGGTTGATCGAACCGGTGGTCATGCCCTGCCTCACCAGCACCGTGAGCTCCTCACGCGAAATCCCGCTATCCTCGGTCTCACGCACCCGGAAAAATTTCAGCAAGGCCCCTGTCGACCACGAGAGCAAGCTCACCACCGGCGATGCCACATTCGATAACGCTGCCATTGGGCCCGACATCGCACTGGCAATGGCCTCGGGATACTTCATGGCCAAGCGCTTCGGAACAAGTTCGCCAATGACCAAGGAAAGGTAGGTCAGCACACCAATCACGAGGACCAATGAGATCGGCTTGGCATACTCGCTGATCAGCGGAATCACACCGAGAAACTCCGCAAGCTTGCTAGCCACCGTGCCACTGCCAAGCGCACCGGCAACGATGCCAACCAGCGTGATGCCTATTTGCACGGTGGAAAGAAACCGATTGGGCGAATCCGCCAGTTTCAACGCCCGCGCGGCACCGCTGTTGCCCTTCTCCGCCATCGACTGCAGCAAACCCTTGCGCGATGAAACAATCGCGATCTCCGTCATCGCAAAAACGCCGTTGGCTAACAGCAACACCAGAACAATCGAAATTTCTAACAGGGCGGAATTCATGAAGCAAAGCAGCGCAGATGTGTGTACAATCTGACGAGATCCGTGGGCGTGTCAAAGACTGCCTCAACGCAAAGTCATCCAAATCACAAATGCCGCTGTTAGAAAAACCAGCAGCACAAAACCCCTTTGCAAAACCAACTCCGGCAAACGCCCTGCAATTTTCCCTCCAAGCAAAACCCCACCCACGGCAATCAACGAAAAAACGACCGCCAACATCCACGGCACGGGCGCGCTGCCCAAATGACCGAAAAATCCGGCTAACGAGTTGGCGGCTATGATGGCTAGTGAAGTTCCGGTGGCCACACGGGGCGGCACGCGGGCAAATTTCACCAATGCAGGCAGCAACAAAAATCCCCCACCCACCCCCAGAAATCCGGTGAGAACCCCAACGCCCGCGCCCGCCATCAAGCAACGCATCGGGCGGCACTCGATCTCCGGTTGAACCGAAGGTTTGTGCATCAACATCATCCTTAAGCCCAACGCGATCATCACACACGAAAAGGCAAGCATCAGCGCATCAGGTGGGATGAAATGCGTCAATTTCGCTCCCAGCGTCGCGCCAAGCATGCCGGAAACGGCAAACATGAGAACGGCCTTATAGTAAACTTCCCCCAGCCGCGCCCGCTGACATGCACCAGCCAGCGCAGCGGCGCCCACGATGATCAAACTCAGGCCCACCGCCTCGCGAGGTTCAATGCCCGCAAGATAAACCAAAACCGGCAATGTCAGAATGCTGCCGCCAGACCCCGTCAAACCAAGGACAAGACCAATGCCGACCGCCCCCAACAAGGCCAACGCATTCATGACCTCAAGCTTGGCGGAATTTCCGCAAAGGAACCATCGACATGCACAACCTCACGACCTTGGCCGGCCAGATAGGCAGTCGCGATCGCAGCACGCAAACCACTCCCGCAATGAACATACAAAGGCGAAACACTCGGCACTTCATCAAGCCGTGCGGCAATACGCGTATAAGCGATGTTCTTCGCACCAACCACATGACCGGCCGAAAACTCATCAGCGCCTCGCACATCAAGCACCTGCTGACCCACCTGAAGCTCACGCGTGGAAATCCTGGAATATGAACCCACCAGAGCAGCGACGGACATTGCCTCGTCGACTGGGATCCATGCCTCCACACAATCAAGCCCGATGCGGATCAATTGCCTCACCGCCTCATCCACTTGCGACTCATCTTCCAACACCAACAAAATTCGCGCGGCCTCATCAACATAAGACCCCGCAGCCACCGACAACTTCCCGCCCGGCATCGGCGCAAACAACGATCCACGCACATGCCTTGCCGCAAATGCGACACGGTCCGACCTCAGATCAAGAATCACCCGATCATTTTTCCCGACCCACGATCCAAGCTGATCGGCATGGATTCGCTTAGGTTGCGGCAATCTTCCCTCCGGCAAAAGCGCTGGGCCCATTCGGTTGTCGCGTTTCATGCGCGCGAAATATCGCGGTGGCTCGGGCTGACCCTGCAAAATGTCGCTGACGAACCTTTCCTCGCTATCGGTCAGGGCCTGGCGAAAGGCCGGATTGAATTTTCGTTCATACTCAAGAACGCTGTTGGCAATCGCGCCAAGGGCCTTGCCGCAAGCGCTTCCCGCACCATGTGCCGGAAGGATTTGCAAATGCCCGGGCAAATCCGCTGTCGCTCGAAGGCTGGCATAAAGCGTACGAGCGCTGGGCTCCATCACCCCGGCCTGGCCCGCAGCGCTTTCCAACAAATCCGGACGTCCGACATCGCCGACAAAAATGAAATCCCCAGTCAGAAACGCGATGGGCTCATCCGCACCACCACCGATGTCGGTGACGAGATAACTCATGTGCTCCGGCGTGTGACCGGGAGTGAGCAAGGCCTTGAACTCGATATTCCCAACACGAAAGGTATCGCCATCTTTGAGAAAACGCGCATTCGCGTGACCCTTCGCCCATTCAAATTGCCAATCAGGCCCCCCCTCTTCCGATAGATAAGCAAGCGCCCCATGCCGCTCCATCAACTCAAGCGCGCCACTCAAATAATCGGCATGAATGTGCGTCTCGGCGACTGCGGTGATGCGAAGTCCATTTTCCTCCGCCAATTTGAAATAGCGGTCGAGGTCCCGCTCGGGGTCGATGACGATCGCCTCACCACTGCGCTGACAGCCGATGAGGTATGCATTTTGCGCGAGAGATGAATCGGTGATCTGTCGAAGAAACATGATGGTGAAAGTTTAAAATCAGATGGAGCACGAATTGCCGGCGCACTTGGTGCCGGACCTTTGATTCCACGGCATTTTCGCCAAAACCATCGCCATGCCGCACCAGTCGGTGATCCCTGCAAATACCAAACCCGCACCCACAAACGCGCTCAACCCATAAAACGCGGGATGCACCCAAGTTCCAAGAATCACGCCCAAAAGCACCAGCATTCCCGCCGCGATGCGCACCTGACGCTCGAGCGAAATCGCCTTCGCCCCACGCACCACCGGCAAGCCGGCGCTCTCCCACGCCATCACGCCACCATCCAGCACCTCCAAGTTTTCACATCCCGCCGCCTGCAACTTCTGATACGCCTGCTCCGCACGCTTGCCACTGCGGCACACCAACACACAACGCTCGGCCCCGCTCGCAGCCGACCTCACTGCCCCCACATCCAGCCGATCCAGCGGCATCAGATGCGATCCTTCAATATGCACCTCCCCATGCTCTGCAGGCGTCCGCACATCGATCAGAGAAACGCGTCTGCCGGAGGCGATTTCGTCATTCAGTTGTTTGGCTTGAATCATCCCGGCAGGAGCAAACACCAAAAAATGAAACTCTCAAATGCTGAAATAAGGAATTTGAACAGCGACGAGGAAGACGTCATTAGTTAATAGTCAGTGGTCATTGGGGAAGAAAAATGAAGAAGCGGCACCTTCGTCTTCCGTCTTGTGTCTTGAAGTCTTCTGTCTCCTTCCGCAGGAAGGCCGACTTTGCGGTAAATATTTCCAAAACAAAAAATCCCGACTCTTACGAAGTCGGGATTCCTTGATTGTTAAAAAGAAGTGCTCGAAAGAGGACTCGAACCTCCACGGGTCTCCCCACTAGATCCTTAGTCTAGCGCGTCTACCAATTCCGCCACCTGAGCAAACATTACTTTGTTAAATAAATTTAGATATTAAGTAAAGAATTTAAAATGACTAAAAAAATAGATTTATCAGACTTAAAAGAACTAAATTTAGGTCCAAATTGGAGCGAAAACTATCAAACTAGCAAAAAAAAGACAAAAGTAATCAATTCGCATAAAACAAGCAAAAAACAAAGAAGACAAAAAAAAGAGTTCCATGAAATTAAACAA
>JAPOLH010000034.1 GCA_029977225.1 Verrucomicrobiaceae bacterium
GATTTGATTACCCGCATTTGGTATCGCCGCATTTCGGCCTACGATGGAGCCAAGGAAAATGTCGTGATCGCCGGCACTGGCCGGGAAATGCATGATTTCCTCAATGGCATGAACAAGGAGCTCACCGCGACTTGGCACATTTCCAAGCTGTTTGATCTCGAAACTCAAAACAGTGACGATTTGTTTGAGATCCTCAAAAAGGAATCGGTGAGCCGCGTGATTTTTGTGACCAAGCAAACCGACTTCGATAAAGTTTCCCAAGCCGTGGAAATCTGCGAGCTGCAAGGCGTGGAGGCTTGGATCTCGGCTTCGTTCATCCGCACACAGATCGCGCGACCAGTGTTTGACACCTTGGGCAGCAAGCCAATGCTGGTGCTGCGATCCACACCTGAACTCTCGTGGGAGTTGATGTTCAAAGGCTTTTTAGACCGGGTGATCGCCCTGTTTGTGATTCTTTGTACCCTGCCACTGTGGATATTCGCGATCATCGGCATCCGCATCGCCAGCCCCGGATCTCCGGCGTTTTTCTCGCAGTTGCGTGCAGGCCGCTATGGTCGACCATTCCGCATGTGGAAATTTCGTACGATGGTGCCCAACGCTGAGGAGCTGTTGAATCAAGTGAAGGAACAGCATGGCAACCAAATGGACGGGCCGGTCTTCAAGCTCGATGGAGATCCGCGCATTTTCGCCTTTGGTGATTTTCTGCGCAAACTCAGCATCGATGAACTGCCGCAATTGCTAAATGTACTAATGGGTGACATGAGCCTTGTCGGCCCGCGCCCCCTCCCCCTCTACGAGGTCGAGGCCTTTTCCGAAATCGCCCACCGTCGCCGCTTAAGCGTCAAACCTGGCATCACCTGCGAATGGCAGGCCGGCGGCAGAAACAAAATCACCAGTTTCGACCAGTGGGTTGAAATGGACCTCCGCTACATCGACAACTGGTCGCTATGGCTTGATTTCACCATTCTCGTCAGAACCATCCCCGCGGTACTTTTCCGAAGAGGAGCGAAGTAAAAAAATTTCAAACAGTCCTCGGCGACCTTTGTAACTTGGCGGCAAAACCCTCTTCCGCTTTAATGTTCGATGTTGGACGCTCAACGTTCGATAATCATTTCCTCTTTCCCAATAACCCATAGGTCTTCCCCCTCCCTTGCCTCATTTATCATCCATCTTCCTGGTCCTCTCGCTGGTGCTGGCGGTGACACTTGGTCCGCAGACGCGTGCCTGGAGCTGGGGTCCATCGCTGGCAGCTCTGGCCTTGTCGCTGGCTGCCGCATTGCCGCAGATATGGAAACGCGGCTTTATCAAGCTTGATCATAGGATTCTTGTGCTCGGCGGTCTAACCGCCGCCTGGTTTGCATGGCGGGCGGCGACATCGCCGGTGGCGCAGTTTGGCACATCCGATCTTCTTCTTCTCGCCGCGACAGTGGGTGCTTTCATCGCCACGCGCGTGATCAGCGGCAATCGGGTGGCAGAAAACATTCTTCACTGGGGCATGGCACTGCTGCTGCTTGCCAGCATCGTGGTGGGCGGCAAGCAGGTGGCAGACCCAAGCTACTCGCCGATTTTCACCCAGCGGGCTGCCGATGCCATGGTTTCGGGGTTTTACGCGCATTACAACGAAGCGGCAAATTACTACATTGCCGCGGCACTGCTCACCGGCGCCGTGGCACTCTTTGGCACGCATCGCCGCAGCACGAAGGTTTTGTTCGCGCTAATCGCGATTGCTGGCATCGCCTGCGTGTGGTTCACCCGTTCGCGCGGAGGAATTTTTGGCGCTGCTGTTGGCTGCGCAATGTTGGCCAGCATGACCTTGGTGATTGGCAAACGGCGTGGCTCGAAATGGTTTGCTCCGGCTTTGATTGCAATTCCGCTGATTGGAATTGCCGTCACATCTTATTGGTTTGTCGGCTGGGAAGAGGCGCAACGCTTTCGCACCGAGGGCAAATTTGGCATGGACGCGCTCTTCGACAATGCCTGCCGACTCTATTTTTACGGCATTGCTCTGTCCTGCATCGGCCTGCACCCCTGGCTTGGCGGCGGAAGTTGGAGTTTCAGTTGGGAATGCTTCCGCTTTTGGGACAATTCCGTGCAAGGCATCGGCAACACAAGACCAGAACTCGTGCACAACGAACTGCTGCAATCGGCTACCGACTACGGCATCATCGGCGCACTATTGCTGATTGGTCTGCTCGGCACGCTTTCGCTGATGGCGGTTCTTCGCACGCTTTTTGATCACGATCCCAGCACCAACGATCACCGCTGGGCATGGCGCGCGGGCGGATTGGCGGCGCTCGCAGGCATGCTGGTGCAATCGTCCTTCAGCTTTGTTTTTCACCACCTACCGGGAGTAATCCTGCTCGGAATCTGCCTTGGTCAATTGGCTTGGCCCAAACAAAACAAAAGTTCATCGGAGTCGATTGCAGGCAAAACTTTCCTAAGCCTCGTCACATTGGCCTGCATGACTTTCATGCTGCCGCTCGCATGGCTCGGCATCCGCGTCACCAAAGAGCTGTGGCCGGTGTACTACAACAAGCACCAACCACCCTCCGCCGATGCTCGCATCAAGGCTCTAGGCGAGGCCATACGCATCTGGCCAAACTCAGAGCTGCACATGGATCGCGCAAAATTGCTGCATGAACTCGCAATCCAGAGCAAGCCGCCCGAGTCGATCGAGCAGGCCACGAAGGCACTTGCCGATTATGAAGCCGCCGAAAAAATCAACCCCAACGACCCGGTATTTGCCATCAACAGCGCGGTGATTTTGAGCGTACTTGGCCAAATCGAAAAAGCCGAAGCCTGCTTCGAGCGTGGCATCCGGCTGCAAGGTGGCATGGAGGCGGGCTTCCGCAGCCACTATTGCTACGCCGCGCACTTGTTACGCAAAGGAATTACCCTGCTCGAAAAAGGCGACAAGAAAAACGCACTCGCCGCATTGGAAAAATCGAGCGCAGAAATCGAGCAGGTTCACGCGCAAGGTGCCGGATATCTCAGTGGTGATGAGGGACGAAACCTGCGCGTCAACATCCACGAACTGCTTGGCGCTGCGCATGAGGCCAACGGCAACAACGACAAAGCACTCGAATGCTACAACTTCGCCTCAAGCTTGCCCATGGGCACCCGCGCCAACTATCGCGCAGGCGTGCTGATCGGCCGCATGGCTCGCGATGCTTGGTATCGACGCGAACCCGCCTTGGCGCTCGCGCTCTTCATCGAAGCCCGCGAGCGAATCGCCAAAGCAGGATCCCAACTCCCCAACGGCGCCACCGCCACACGCAGGGCCGAACTCATGAAGTACTTCGAGGAGTCCATCCGTTTCCTTAAAGCCGCTAAGGTCGTACCGAAGAAATAAGAAGCATGCGATCAGCGAGCAGCGCATGAAGAGGCTGCTTCTTCCTACCCCCTTCTCTTGCCTCTTGATTCTTACCCCTCTCACTTACTCACCTGCGACCACTCGATCTGAGTGCCGGCAAACTCAGTGAGGAAATTGCGGATCTTTTCATCCGCTTCGGCTTCGCTGACCTCTTCATCAATCCAAGGAATGCGGCCAAACCACATCGACGCTGAAACATAGGCCCAGCGCTGATCCATGCCACGTACGAGTCGGTCCTTCATGTCGATGAAGGTGCGCTGCAAGTGATCGTTGGTGATGCGATCATGGCCGACAAAAAAGTAATAGGTGATGCAGTTGAACTCCATCGCCGATTCACCATCTTTCATCGGTTTGATCGTTTGCTTCGAGCGCAAACGCTTCGCATGAAACTCACGCCCTTGGGACGACTTGAGATTGATGCTGGACGATGCGAGGATCGAGTGACCCTGCGCGGGCATGCAACGCTCGGGACGGTGAATGGAATTGTTGAGGTCGTTGCCCGAAAGCACGATGGATAGGTCGAGTCGGTCGGGCACCGCCAGGCCATCGATACTGATTTCGCCCTCGCGCGGACGGAAACAAATCGCCTTGGCAAACTCGGTGTCGCGCTCAAGCGTCCCCAATTCCTCCATGCTCGGCGGGATCATGCGGAAGGTCCAATCCTCGAAAGAATCCGGCAATTTCATGATCACCGCCGACTGCGCGGTCTTGCCGGCAACCGGCAGGAAATAGACGGATCCCAGGGCTAACCCCATCACGACAGGAAGCATCCATGGCATCGGTTTCATGATTCAGTGGAGTTGATGGATGGTTGTGCCGCCGTCGATCGCGTGACCACCACGCGGCGCACTTGGCGGGCGCCTGATTTTTTCCATGGCAAACCGCCTTCGAGCAACGAATGGATGCCAAGTAGCATGGCCAGCGATATCGGATAAAAAAGCAGAAGGCCGGACCAATCATGCCATGTCGTACGCCCCCATTCGGCGTTGCCGTACTCGGCGATGACAAAGATGGAGATCACCCGCAACGAGTTGCCAAGAATCGCCAGCGGAACCGCGGAAAGAAAAAGCACTGCGCGTTTCCACAACGCCATCTCCGCCACGCAGGCCCATGCACCGGAGATCATCAGCAAAGCCATCAGCGAGCGGATGCCACTGCAGCCCTTGGCAATCTCGAGCGGTTCCCACCCGCCGTTCACGGATGAAATCATATTACCTTGGACGATCGTCTCAACGCCGAACAGCGCCGCGCCGTGATGAGCAAAAGAGGTTGCCATCAGTTGCAAGTGGGTCGTTGCCTGCTGGAAACTTGGCAAGGGAATCGCCAACCAGAAGATGAACAACGGCAAAAATAACTGCCGCGCCACCGACCAACCCCAAAGGTAGAGCGACGATCCCCACAACAAAATCGGCAAGGCTCCCACCGCCACCCGTGGTTGCAAGGTCCGGTATGCGGCCGCGTACAAAAGCGCGCCAACCAACACCACCATCAACCCTACAAAACTACCCTGCCCGACCGAATCTTTGAGGCGCCCAAATCGGTAATACACCAAGCCGGCAATGATCAGCGGAAACAGCGGGCCGTGCTCGTAATCGTTTTCCGCATTCCATGCCGACCACAGCCAGCTCAACGCCGTTTGACTGCGCCCGGTACCGTAGCGTACCTCCATCCCATAAAACCACACCAAGACCATGGCGGCCACGATCAGTGGCCCATATTTGCAAATACCCGCGACGAACCGATTTTTATGTTGCTTGCCGATTTGGTCGGATCCGGCTGGGTCTGTGTTGGTCGCGATCAAAAGGCAAAGGTTTTCCGAGCAAAGTATTGCCGAGTGCCCCAACAGTGTCAACAATCCGCGCCCAACGCAGCTCTCCCATGAAACTGATCAGTGGAACCGCCCACAGGGCCCTCGCCGAACGCATCGCAGAAAGTCTCGGCCATCCTCTCGCCGATGTCGAAGTCACCGCATTTCCCGATGGTGAAACTTCGGTGAAAATCAACGAGAATGTTCGCGGTGCCGATGTGTTCATCATCCAGCCCAGCTGCCCGCCGACCAACCACAACATCATGGAGTTGCTGATCATGGTCGATGCCGCGCGCCGCGCCAGCGCCGAGCGCATCACCGCGGTGATGCCATTCTTTGGCTACGCCCGCCAGGACCGCAAAGACCAACCGCGTGTGCCGATCACCGCAAAACTTATCGCCAACTTGCTTACCTCCGCCGGCGTGAATCGCGTGCTGACGATGGACCTCCACGCGCCGCAGATCCAAGGCTTCTTCGACATTCCAGTCGATCATCTCTACGCGAAGCCCGCGCTCATCGGCTACCTGCGCGAGCGCCATCCCGACGCCTCCAACCTCACGGTTGTTTCGCCCGATGTCGGTGGCGTGAAAATGGCGCGCGCCTATGCCGACGCCCTCGGCGCCGAACTCGCGATCGTCGCGAAACACCGCGTCAGTGCCACCCGCGTCGAAGCGATGAATGTGATCGGCGAAGTCGACGGCCGCGATGTGCTGCTCGTTGATGACATGACCGAGACCGCCGGCACCCTCTGCGCCGCCGCGGACATCTTGCGCAAACACGGCGCCAAAAGGATCTTCGCCGGCGTCTCCCACGCGGTGCTCGGCGAAATGGCCCATCAGCGGATCTCCGCCTCCTGCATCGAAGAGGTCATCACCACCGATTCGGTTCCGCAAGCAAGCGGCGACAAGGTCCATGTGGTCAGCATCGCTCCTCTGCTCGGCGAAGCGATCCGCCGCATCCACGGCGGACAATCGATCACCACGCTGTTTTCGCTCTGAAATGCCCTTTCCTGTGGTTTTTTCCGGTTTCGGCCGAACAATTTTTTGACAAGCGCCCCGCGGGCCGCTAAACCACCCGCCCCGCGCTTCGGGATGCCAACCAATCCGGCACCCGGCGCTAACCTCAACGACCTATCTTCGTCATGGCCAAAAAGACACTCCTCAAAGCCGCAACTCGCGCCCGCACCGGCTCCGGCCGCCTCAACCAAATGCGCCGCGAAGGCTGGCTGCCTTCCGTGATGTATGGTCGCGGCACTGAAAACACCAACCTCAAGGTCGATGCCAAGGCATTCGCTGATGTGATCAACCACAGCAGCTCGGAAAACATCATCGTCAACCTCGAGATCGAAGGCCAACAAGCCCGCCTCGCATTCCTTCAGGCGATTCAACACGATCCGATTTCCGGCGCCGCCGTGCATGCCGACTTCCTCGCGATCGACGATAAGACCGAAATCACCGCCCACATTCCAGCCCACCTCAACGGCGAGTCCCCAGGTGTGAAACTCGGCGGCGTGATCGAGCAGTACATTCACGCGATTGAAATCACCTGCCTTCCCGACGACCTCCCCGAAACCATCGAGGTCGACATCAGCAGCCTCGCCCTCGGCGATTCGCTCCACCTCGGTGACATCAAGTACCCAAAGGGCGTGCGCCCGACCCATGCTCCTGAAGTCGTGGTCGTGCACATCGGCAAACCCGGTGCTGGCGTTGAAGAAGCCGCCCCTGCCGCCGAAGCCGCCAAGGCCTGATTCAATTTTCATCCGATCATTCAACGCCCGGACCGTGCAAACGCTCCGGGCGTTTTTTTGCCTGCGCAAAAGCCCGATCCTGCTGCAAGTTGGGTTCACCGCACGGCTTTCGCCAGCAGCCAACCGATTTTCCCGCACCGAAATGCAAACACCCCACGACCATCCACGGAGCACCATCGCCGCCATCGCCACGGCAGCAGGCACGGGCGCGGTTTCGATGATCCGCATCTCCGGCCCAGCGGCACTCGAGGTGGCCAACATGGCCGGCGATGGCAGGGCCTCCACCCAACCCGACCGCTTCGCGCGGCATTGCAAAATCATCGGCGCCGATAGCGCGGTGATCGATGATGGCCTGCTCACGGTCTTTCGCGCGCCACGAAGTTTCACCGGCGAAACCTGCGTCGAGTTCACCGGTCATGGTGGCATCCTCGTGACGCGCGAAGTGCTTGGCCGCTTTCTCGAGTGCGGTGCGGTGATGGCCTCGCCCGGTGAATTCACCCAACGCGCATTTCTCAACGGCAAGCTCGACCTCACTCAGGCCGAAGGCGTGATGGATCTGATCTCGGCACAAACACGACTCTCCCTGCGTGCGGCACGCAGCCAACTCGAAGGACGCCTCGGCCGCAAGACCACGGAAGCACGCGACGCGCTGCTCGAAACGCTCGCGCACCTCGAAGCATGGATCGACTTTCCCGAAGAAGACATCGACCCGCAATCCGGCGCCGCGCTGCGCGCGAAAATTTCCAGTGTGCTCGCTGATGTCGACGCCTTGCTCGCAACTGCCGACCAAGGCCGCATCCTTCGCGAAGGTGCACGCACCGTAATCTTTGGCGAACCAAATGTCGGGAAATCCAGCCTGCTCAACCACCTGCTTGGCTTCGAGCGCGCAATCGTCAGCGACATCGCCGGCACCACCCGCGATACGATCGAGGAAACCATCAACCTCGATGGCATTCCATTGCGCCTCGTCGATACCGCCGGCGTGCGCGAGTCGACCGACCACATCGAGACTCAAGGCATCGAACGCACGCTCAAGCAAATTGAAGCAGCCGATCTCGTCATCGAGCTTGCCGATGCCAGCAAACCGCAACCCGCCACGCATCCACGCGCGGACTCGACAGCCAAACGCATGCTCGTGCTCAACAAGTCCGACCTCGGCGAGCATCCATCATGGCACGGCGTCGATGCGATCCGCCTCTCATGCCTGCGAAGCTCGGGCTTCGAAAAACTTTCCCACGCGATACGCACGGCACTGCATGTCGGTGATGCCGCATGGGGTGACGAATCGGTTGCCATTAACGCACGCCATCAAGCCAGCCTCGCGATCGCCCGCGATGAACTTCGCGCCGCACTCGATGTCCTTGGCGATCCACAGAGCGGACCCGAGCTGGCAGCGATCAACCTACGCGCCGCCCTCGATGCTCTGGGAGAAATCCCCGGCCGCGTCGACACCGAGGACTTGCTCGGCGTGATCTTCAGCCGCTTTTGCATCGGAAAATAATCGGCCCGGCTCAGGCCAAAAATCCCGTGAGTGGGCTCGTCGCACTCGCATGGTCGAGCACTTCGGGCAGGCCAATTTCGTAAGCCTCCCTGCCCGCTTCGACCGCCAGGCGAAAGACCTTTGCCATGCGCAGCGGATCGGCGGCAATCGCCACCGCGGTGTTCACCAAAACGGCATCCGCCCCCATCTCCATCGCCTCCGCCGCATGACTCGGCGCGCCAATGCCGGCATCGACGACCACCGGCACGGTCGCTTGCTCGATGATGATTCGAATTTGATCGCGCGTCGCCAGACCGCGATTGCTGCCGATCGGCGCACCCAAGGGCATGACGGTTGCCGTGCCGACTTCTTGCAAGCGTTTGGCAAGCACAGGATCGGCATTGATGTATGGCAAGACCGTGAAGCCTTCCTTCACGAGCACCTCGGCGGCCTTGAGCGTCTCGATCGGATCGGGCAACAGATAAGTCGGATCAGGATGAATCTCGAGTTTCACCCACTTCGGCAATCCGGCCGCCGCCGCAAGTCGCGCGAGGCGCACCGCTTCTTCGGCATTCATCGCGCCGCTGGTGTTGGGAAGCAGTAGGTATTTTTCCGGATCGATGAAGTCGAGGATGTTGGCGTAGGGATCTCCCTTGCCCGTGAGATCGGCGCGACGCAATGCCACGGTCACGATCTCCGCTCCACTCTCGTGCAAGGCATCGCGCATGTGCTCGTTGGAGGGAAATTTCCCGGTGCCCAAAAACAAACGGGAGCGGATTTCACGGCCGGCGATGATGAGTGGTGACATGGAGATACTGGCGAAAATAAAATTACAGTTTGAAATTACCGAGCCATTTTTCAAACGACGCATGGTCGCGCAAGTCGTACTGCCAACAATGGAAGCCGAAGGACCTGCCGGCCTCGATGTTCTCCGGCATGTCGTCGATGTAAAGCGTCGCCGCAGGGTCAAGCCCATGGGCTTCAAGCGCATGAGTATAAATCCCGGCCTGTGGTTTGATGGCTCCCACTTCATAAGAGAGCACCGCTGCATCGAAGAGCGAGAATTCGGGATATTTTTCAAATATCCACGGGCAATGGATCGAGTTGATGTTTGAAAACAAAATCAAACGATGCCCCTTGGCCGAAAGTTGGCGTACGCATTGCCACATCGGCTCATTCGGCGTGAAGATGCTGCGCCACGCGTCGCGAAACTGATCGGCATTCGCGCCGCTGCCAATCACGCCCAAGGCCCAGTCGATGTAGGCATCCGCCTCAACCTCGCCAGCCTCAAACTCATCCTTGCGCTCCAGCAGCCGCTCGAGCCGCGCCCGCGGATTGACGCAATCGGCCGGCAAAAGCCGTGACAAGGACGACTCGAAATCAAAATCCAAAAGCACTCGGCCAATGTCGTAGAGAAAGTTCATGCTTCCAGAATGAGTTTTGCGCCGGCGATCGCACCGGAATTTTTTCCATGCTTGGCTAGCGCGTTTTTCATCTTGCGCCACGCCGCCGCATCCTGCGCCAAAAGCCTCACCACACGGTGCCGCAATTCTTCAGGCTCACATGCCAGCACGCCACCGCCAATCATTTCGAGTAGACGCAAATTTCCCTCCTCTTGCCCGGGCACGAGGTGATGGATCAGCATCGGGCAGCACGCGGCAATCGCTTCATGCACGGTCGCACCACCGGCCTTGCCCACCACCAGGTGATGACGATTGAGCAGCTTCGGCACCCTGCGCGTCCATCCGATCAAGCGTACCCTACCCGGATAACCAGCCTTGATCTCCAGCGCACTCGCAAGCAACGACCGCACATTGCGACCCAACACAAGGGTCAGCGTCACCGCCGGCGAGGCATCCAGCATGGCACACGCATGCTTTCGCAAGCAGGACTTGCTCGAGGTTGGGAAATACAAAATGCGAAAAGGATCACATGCATCATCCTCCGCCACCGGTTGCAACTTCGCAAAATCCGGATGCACCGGAAATCCGGTTTCAAAAACCCGCTCTGCGGGCAAGCTTTTGGCGATCAAAACATCCCGCGTCGCGAGATCCGTCACCACCCACCCCTGCGCTTCCGCTCCGAGCCATGAAGCATTGATCTCAATCGAATCGGTGATCACCACAAAGACCGGAGGAAAGCTGGTTTTCTCCTGCGCCATCTTCATCAAAAAATACGGATAAAGTGGATAGGTGCTCACCACCACTTTCGGGCGGAATTCCTCCACCACCGCACGCATGGTTTTTTCAGGCCCGCGCAAAAATATCGGCGAGTCACCACCAAAATCACAACGTTCCGCCGATCGATAAATCCACAGCCAAACCTTCGGCAAATGCGTGGTCACCAAACGATAGGCAAGGGCAAGCAACTTGGTCAGTCGCGGCGCACCAACGAGACAGGGGTCGAAGACCTTTGTCTCAGCTCCAGCCGCATCCAAAGCCAGCGCCAGATTGCGCGCCGCGCTGTTGTGACCATCACCAAAGGCGGCGGTCAGGATGAGGATGCGCGGGCGGTTTGGCATGCAGATGTTGGCGGGGTTTTAATATGAGACTGTCGTTGCGTCGATCGGCATTTGGGGCTTTCCTTTTCGCAAGACATGTCGCGCCCGTCAAAACCTGTGGAACTCAGACCCGTGGATGACCTCCACGCCGAACCCGAGGATGTGGTGCGCCTTACTAACAACAATACCGACGCATTCAAGGATGTCGAGGCCAAGGACGTCGAGGCCCCGGTCGTGCTCGGCCAGCCAGCCGGTCTGACCACCCCCAAGGTACCGGTGAAGCTGCCCATGCGAGTCGATCTGGAAACCCGCTCGCAGGAGCCCGGCGTCGAAACCATCATCGATCCCGAATTGCCCACATCCGAGCTGCTCGAGGATGAGTGGGAAAACCCCGAAAAAAACGCCAAACCCATCGCCTGGGGGTGGTTTGCGCTGCTGGCAATCATCATGACCTCCGCCGTCATCTGGTCGCTGGCCAATGTCGGGAAATCCGTCAAACACAACCGGCAAATCAAAGAACACGCATCATCCATCCTTACCACCGAAGAAGAAGAGGAGCGTAATGCTGCCAAACTCATCGACAAAATGGATGCCCTCATCCGCGATTTTCACAACGCATCATCCATCAGCACGCTGCTTCCCATGGTGCGCCACCCCGAGCGGGTCAAACCACTCATGGAGCATTACTACGGCACCCGCCCGGTGCTCGGCAAACGCCTGCGCTCGATTACCGCGTTTACCCCACTCACGCTCAAAAACCGTGCGGATTTCTGGATGGTCTCCGTCAAGCAATCCGATGATACCGAAAGCGAATTCATCATCCAAATCAACGAAGCTGATGATCCGTTGATCGATTGGGAAACCTATGTCCGCTACCAATCGATGGACTGGCCCGATTATGTAAAGTTCCGCCCGGACGGAATATCGATGGATTTCAGGGTCAATGTCCGACCCGACAATTTCTTTAGCAACGAATTTTCGAATTCCTCGGACTGGGCATGTTACCAGCTCAACACTCCCGATTCGGATGAGTTTCTCTATGGCTATGTGCGTGCCGACAGCCCGCTCGTCGCTGAAATCAACGACGTGATCCTCCGCAGCGGCAGCGAGCAGGCGGCAATGATTCTCAAACTTCACATTCCACAAAAAATCGAATCCAAACGCGGAGTGATCATTGAAAAATTGGTTTGCGACAGCTGGCTTTTCATCGAGCCACCCGCACCCGAGTCGTAAGTTCGCCACATGTTGAATCCCCTGTTCAGGCAAGCGAAGGAGCCCGCCGCCCCCGCAAACTACTTGAGAGAAATGATAGCGGTGCTGTGTGGTGCGGCGCTTTTTCTCACCATCCAATTCGCGCTGGGTATTTGGCGCCTCAGCCAATCGGCGGATGGCATGATGAACAAATTCAGCTCGCTCGCCCGCGATCAGTACTTCGGTTTCCTCGTTCTTCAAAATTTGTTGGTGCTCGCGGCCTACGCCATGCTCGCGCTCGCAGCCACACTGCTCGCACAGCCGCTGGTGTCGATCTGGACGCGTCGCTCCAAGCACCGCTGTTTCGGCGCGATTGCGCTGCGTGGTTTTCTCATCACCGCCTTGCTGCACGGCTACTGCACACTGCGCCTTGTCAAAACGCGTCCCTATTTCCTCAACGAGGCGGAATTCGGCCACTGGTACTACAAGGCACTCGATCTGATCCCTGAGGCCATCAAGCCCGCCGGACTCTTCGCATTGTTCACACTGGCTCCGGCCATCCTCATTCCCATCGCACTCAGCACGCACATCCACCGCCACGGCCGCCGCGCTTGGTTTGCCATTGTTGCAACGCTCGCCCTTGCCGCCTCGGCCATCGGCTTCACTCGCTCAATCACGCGCCAAACAACCACCAAGCCAAGTTCAAGCAAAACCCCCAACATTCTCATCATCGGCTCAGATTCGTTGCGCGGAGACCGCCTCGGTTGCGCCGGATACCGCCCGCAGCGCAGCGACGGACCTGCCGCGGCCGGAGTCTCACCCACCATCGACAAGCTGGCAGATCAATCGATCCGTTTTGAAAATTGCTACACGGCCATCGCCTCGACCATCGAGTCCGGCATCCAGTTGATGACCTCACGCTATCCGCACAGCCATGGCGTCCGCCAAATGTACCCGGATCGCGCAACGGTCGAGACCACCAAACGCAACACCACGCCAATCGCAAGCTTGCTGCGCGATAAAGGCTATGACTGTGCGGCCATCGGCGATTGGTGCGCCGGATATTACGAAGTCGTGCCACTCGGCTTTGAACATGTGTCGGTGTCGAGCTTCGACAACTTCAAGATCTACATGAGCCAGGCGGTGGTCATGGCCCACTTCGTGGTGCCGCTGTATTTCGACAACGCCCTCGGCTATCGAGTGTTTCCCCAATTAAAATCATTCGCTCAGTTCGTGACGCCGGAGATCGTCACCAAACGCGTCGAGCAACGCCTCGAAAGCATGGCCTCCCAAGGCAAACCATTTTTCTGGCATGTGTTCTTTTCCTGCAACCACTTGCCTTACCGCAGTACCGAACCTTATGTGAGCATGTTCGCCGATCCTGCTTATCGAGGACCCAACCGCAATGGTGTGGACTTCGATATCGATGAGTTCATCGGCGGCACCGACCTGGAATCCAAATGGAAAGCCCTGCCGCCCGCAGAGATCAACCAGATCCGCGCGCTCTACGACGGATGCACCCGCCAGTTCGACGACTGCGTCGCCCAAATTTTGGCAGCACTCAAACGCCACAAGCTCGACAGTGAAACCATCGTCATCATCACCGCCGATCATGGCGACGACCACTACGAACCCGGTGTCACGCTCGGCCATGGCCTCACCTTCAATGGCGCCAATCATGCCAATCGTGTGCCCATGATCGTCCACATCCCGGGAGCCGAGCCCCGTGTGATAAATGAAACCGTGCGACTTATCGATGTCGCACCGACGGTGGCGGAACTCGCAGGCATCACCCCATCGCCCGATTGGGAGGGGCAAAGCTTCGCTTCATGGCTGCGCGGCAAAGAGGCTCCCCTCAACCGCCCATTTTACGGCGAAACTGGCTTTCCTTTCATCCAGTTCAGCGTGCCGGGAGCGACCCGGCCAAAGCTCCCGCCGATGGACGAAATGACCATGATCGACAAGGACTTCAACTACCAGTTCGTGCTCAAATCTGAGTATGTTGAACCACTGGTGAAGGCCAAACAACGATGCCTGCGCACGGCACAATGGAAACTTGTTTGCACGCCAACCGCCGAAGGGGGGCGACATTTCGGGCTCTTCCACATCGCCACCGATCCGAATGGAGAGCGCGACCTTGCCGCCACTCGCCCCGATGTGCTGGTGCCAATGCGTCGGGCGCTCGAAAGCTGGATGGACGAACACCGGGAAACCCCGATCCGCGACATGTTCCCCGATGGTGAACCCTGACATTAGCCACTTGAGTTCAAGCCCACGGAAACCCAACATCCAGCCGACATCCACATGAAACCACTCAAGACACTCATTGCGCTTGCGATCATCATCAACCAAGCCACCGCCGCCGAAGTGCCAGATACCTTCAAGGGGCTGCTCGAGCCTAATGTGCCAAAGCGCGGCCAGATCGGCATGGTGATCCCACCGCCCGAGATCGACAAGTTCGTCGCCAAAGTCGAGACCGCAGCGCGCAAGGACCCGAAGTGGTTTCGCGAATTTTCCGCCAAGTCCAAGCCAGGGATTCCACTACCCTTTGACGAACGTCTCGGCCTCACGCGTCAGGAATACACTGAGTACCTTGCATTGTGGGAAAAACGCACTTTCAAGCCCATGGAGGATGTGACCCTCGTGCTTCGCCCCTCAAGCGGCGATAGTTGGACCATCACGGCAACGGGCGAAGCGAGTATGATCTCCACTCTTCGTTTCCAACCCAAGGAAGATGTCTTTCGTTCGCCAAACGGCAATCTCAAGCGGATCGAGGACATCAATGCCGAAGCCTCCAGCATTCTAGGCGAGTGGACAGGTCGCGAATGGAAATTTGAGGAAGAAACCACACTCGGCAAAACCAAGGAGAACTTTGCCATCGGCCGTTTCACCAAGAAACCATTTGGCCTGCTCGTCTATCGCGCGCAAGAAACATCCACCCAAGGCACGCGCCTACTCGACCGCAGTCTCGTTCTGCGCTTTCCGATCAAAGCATCGACCAACGTGAAAGCCCCCGCCGAGGCGAGCGCTCCTCCAACATCGGAAAAATCTGCAAAGCCGGCCACCAGCAAACAAAATCCCGAGCCGAAAAAATCAGATTCACCGAAGAAAACCGAGGCTTCCAAAAAATCCGCCGCCCCCGCCAAGGAGGAGAGCAAACGCTAACCCGGAGTTCACGCCCAACCACGATCCACGATGAGAATCATCGCCGGCAAGGCCGGGCGCCTCGCCATCAAGGTGCCGCAGGCAGTAGCCCGCCCTACGACCGACTTCATTCGCCAGGCCATCTTCTCGATCCTCGGTGAACGCGTCGAAGGGTCGCGCGTGTTGGATTTGTTTGCAGGCTCGGGAGCCATCGGCCTTGAGGCACTTAGTCGCGGTGCCACCACTTGCGTGTTTGTTGATGAACACCGCCAAGCAGACATGGTCATCCGCCAAAATCTTGAGAAAACCAAACTCACCGGTGGCAGAGTCGTGAAGTCCGAGGTGCAAAGTTTTCTAAAACGCGATACCGCCACATACGATCTCATCTTTGCCGACCCCCCCTACTGGAAACACCATGGCGACAAGGATCACATCAAGGAGCTGCTTGCCGGCGACCTGATCGGACCGCGCCTCGCCCCTGGCGGATGTTTCATCGCAGAAATTTCCGCCAACCAAGCATCGCCCGATGGCGGCAAACTGGCACTCTTCGACCGTCGTGAATACGGCAGCAGCGCGGTCCTGCTTTACGCGCAAGAAGCGATGGCTTAAACCTTTCATCACATGCGGAAATTCATCGCGTTGCTGATTTATCGCCTGGCCCTGCCCTGCCTGTTCGTCGCGGCATTTCCCGCATGGCTTGTGAAGATGCTGCGCCGCGGCGGACTCCACACCCCGCTCGGCGAACGCGTTGCGATCTATGGCAAACCTGCAGACATGGAACCATGCGGAGCCATTCACATCCACGCGATCAGCGTCGGCGAAACCATCATCGCACTCAAACTCATCCGCGAATGGCTCTCCGAAAATCCAAATCAACCATTCGTCCTCGCAACCGGAACTGCGACCGGTCATGCAGTCGCATGCGAAGCAGCGATCGAACAAATCCGCGTCGCATACTCGCCATTGGATTTTTCATCGATGGTGAAACGATACCTCAATCGCTTTGAGCCCGCTCACATCGTGCTCATTGAGGGCGAACTCTGGCCCCACTTGCTGCTCGAGTGCCGCAGAAGGTCGATTCCTGTCTCGCTGGCAAATGCTCGCATGTCGCCCCGCTCTGCACGCCGATACCGCCGCTTCGCAAATTGGCTGCGCCCATTTGTTTCATGTCTCAATGCAGTCACCATCCAGGATGCCGAGGATGAGTCGATCTGGCGTGAGCTTGGAGTCACACCGAATGCGATCCACCTCACGGGTAGCATCAAGTTCGATCCCGGCAGCGGCCAAGCCCCCGCGCACAAGCCAGCATTTCAAAACATGATCGATGCCTTCGGTCATGACCGACCGGTCGTTCTTGCTGCCAGCACTCATGACGGTGAAGAAGCATGGATCGCCACCGCCATTCGCGAAGCAAATCCCAAAGCCCTACCCGCCATCGCGCCGCGTCATGCGGAGCGCCGTCATGCCGCGACCAAAGATCTTCAAGCCGCAGGATTCAAAGTCAGCACACGCTCGCAGTTCGACCTCGAAACCATTCGCGAGGGATCAAGCCCCGCGTTTCTCATCGACTCAACCGGCGAACTACGCGACTGGACGGCTCACGCGGACGTGGTCGTGATCGGTAAAAGTTTTCTATCCGAAGGCGGCCAAAATCCAGCCGAAGCGATCCTTGCCAGTCGCCCAGTAATCTTTGGTCCTCACATGGAAAATTTTGAACCGCTCGCGGGAAAACTCATCACCGCAGGTGCCTGCATCCGCGCAATGGATCACGCACAACTGGTCGATGCCATCAGGCAGGCACTCGATCCCCTCAAGGCACATATCCTCACTGCGAATGCAAGCAAGGTGTTGGCCGCACACATGGGGGCAACGCGGCGCGTGCTGACCGTTTTGAACGCATCCTCCAGGTCTTAAATTGACACAACGCGGAGTTTGTCATTTTCGATCCGACCTCTACAATCGCCACCGTGAGCAAGCCCGAAAACGAATCACTAACCGGACTTCTGTCGAGTTTCGCACTTGGCCCTTCGTGGGCGCGTGATGCCGCAGAACCGCAAAAACAATCGGCAAAAAAAGATCGCAAATACGAGGAGCGCCCACCTCGTGGTGATACCGACAACCGCGAACGCCGCGACTTCAAAGGCCGCCGCGATGACCGCGGAAAATCCCGCTTTCAGCGCGACGAATTCCGTCGCGAGCCAGTCGTCATCCCCGCCGCAGGAGTCAAGGTCACGATCATCCCCGACCAAGAAGCTATCCGCCTCATCGGCAAGGAAGTTCAGCAGGTCGCTCGCGTTTATCCGCTCTACGATGTTGCCAAAATCATCATCGCCGAGCGCAGTCGCTGCCGCGCGATCATTGAGATCGATGAGAAACAAGCGCCGCTCCTTCACGGCAAACTCGATGATTCGCTGTTTGTCACGCGCGATGAAGCCGTGCGTCACCTCTGGAATTCGGAGCTTCGCCAATCTTTTGTCGAAGAGGAAACCATCGAGGTCGACCCGCCGAGCGGCAGTTTCCAAACGATCGCCCGCTGCGGAATCTCCGGTGAAATTCTTGGACCACCGAATTTTCACGCCTACCAGACACAATTGCGCCGCGTTCACCGCGAACGCTTCGCAAGCATGCCCTTCGAGGCCTACGCCGCCAAAGTCCGCACCGAACGCAGCGAGGAAGCGGTCAACGCATGGCTGGAAAGCATGAAGAAAAAAACCCGCTGGCGCATCAAAGGCGATGCCGATGACGCGTGGGTCGAAAATCAATCCGATGCCGAACGCGCACTCGCCGCTCGCCATTTCGACGATGCCTTCGAGACACTGCGCAAAATCGAAATCCCCGCCACGCTCTCCACCCAGCTGCTTTCTCCATCGCTCGCCCTTTCGCTCAAGCTCGCCGGCATGCACGCCCGCGAAAACCCCGCCTGCCTCCTCCAGGCCATCTGCCGCGCGGTGGAAGCCGAACGCATGCCCATCTTCAAACGCAAAGGCAAACTCTACACCGGCCCCGCACGCCCCAACCCACTTCCCAAGGATGCTGTGCTCGCCGAGCGCCCCGGCATCATGGTCGAGTGGATCCGCGCCAACACGCCCGCAAAGCTCGCGGGACTCTGGCAAGCTGTGCTCCCCGAAGGCGGCAACGCACCACCCGCCGAATACGCCGCCGACCTATTCTGGCTTTTGCACCAAGGCCATATCCTACTTTTCACCAACGACACTCTCATCGTTCAAGAGGTCATCGAAAAGCCTGCCCCCACCGGCACCGAGCCTTCAGACAAGCCCAAGCGCAAAAAGAAAAAATCCAAGAACAAAGGAGACATCCCAAATGCTGCCGACGAAACCGGCGACCACACGGCACCCGAAAAAACCGAATCTGCGCAAGAGGATTCCCAAGCCGTCGAGCAAGACGCGCACACCGCGGAAATCATGCCGGAAACAACCAATTCTTCTCCAAATCCAACGGCTGAGGTTGACGAACCGCCCTCCCTGTGATTCAAACAACCCGACCCGCACACAGGAACGGTGGCTGAGTGGTCGAAAGCACTCCCTTGCTAAGGGAACGTAGCAGAAATGTTACCGAGGGTTCGAATCCCTCCCGTTCCGCGGCCTGTTTTACACCCAGCGTCAATCTCCACAGAGGGGGACTCTTTCCACAGAGGGGGTGAGATGAAAGCACTGGGGCATTTGCCCCGATGGCATTTAATCGATTTCCGGAGGAGGAAATCGGACTTGGCTTGGATGGAGCAAAGCGCAGGCAATTCCTCCCGTTCCGCCATGCGATGAAGATCGAGCATGGAGCGCTTTTCCATTCGCACTCCACATGGTTTTGAAGGATGATACCACAGCGAATGACGCAGAAAAAAGTCAGATTCACCAACCCGTGGGCCCATCAGGGTCATGGAGTTGCCGACATTGTTCGCTGGAAGTTTGGCTCTTTGTTGAAGCGACGAAAGGCGCATGAACCAGAGGCCATGGCTTTGCCGCAATGCCTCAGGCTCGATGCCTCAAGCCTGCAACCGCCGACCAATGAATCCTGGCGCGCAACATGGCTTGGGCATTCGTCGTTCCTCGTGCAATCACGGACCATCTCGTTACTGATCGATCCGATTTTTGCCGACTACTGCTCGCCCATTCCACTGCCTCAGCTTCGACGAAAAACAACGACGCCCTGCCGCGTCGCCGACCTTCCAAAAATCGATGCGGTTCTGCTCACTCATTCGCATTACGATCATCTCGATATCCAAACGCTGAGGCAACTCGGCACGGAGACGCCTTTGATCACGCCGGCGGGTCATGCGCATTGGCTTGCAAAAAAGGGCTTTCGCAATGTCACCGAGATCCCATGGCATGGTGTGCATGCGATCAGCGACGAGATCACGATCACAGCCACACCAGCGCAGCATTTCACCGCGCGCAGCCTATGGGATCGCGACCTCGGCCACTGGTGCGGATGGTTGATCCAAGATGCTCACAGCAAACTCTGGCATGCAGGCAGACACCGGCTATTGCCCAGCCTTTCATGAAATTGGCGAGCGTCACGGTCCGATCGATTTCGGCATGATACCGATCGGCGCATACGATCCGTGCGAAATCATGCAAGCGATGCACATGAATCCCGAGGAAGCGGTCGAGGCATTTGTCGAAAGCGGATGCCGCAGAGCCGCTGCGATGCATTGGGGTACCTTTCAGCTCACCGATGAGCCGATGGGCGAACCGCCGCTGCGCTTGAGCGCCGCGCTCGAAGCAAGAAACATCGCGGCGGAAAAATTCATTGCGGGCAACATCGGCCAATCGTGGGAAATTCAGCGAAACTGAAAAATCAGCGCGCGGAAATCACTTCACGCGCCACGACATCAGTTCATCCGTCAGCGCGCGGATCATCGCATCGTCAAAGACTTCGTGGCCCGGCATGTCGGTTCCGGGAAGACCAAACTTGATCGTTCTCGCGACGCGTTGCCAT
>JAPOLH010000035.1 GCA_029977225.1 Verrucomicrobiaceae bacterium
CACCAGACCCATCTAGATTTCTTGATAAAGGGTCGTATAATGTCGCCAATTGACGCAAGCCCCGCACCGCATCATTTTCCGGCTGCAGACTCGCCATTTTGCCGAGCTTGCGCTCGCGCAACTGGCTACGCCGCGCCTCGTTGTCCATCGCGCTGTTTTTGAGAACATAGTCATTTGAGTCACGCCACATTTGCGAGATCATGTCGTGGGATTTGTTGAACAAATCCGTCGTGGTCTCGGTCTCAGAAACTTGAACCGGCATCCATGCAACAGGATCACCTTCTTAAGTCGTCCACATGAAAAATGGCATTTGGACCGGCCTGTTGATCTGAGCGCAAAGATCTGGCAAAAGCAGCGCAACCTCACGACATGCATCGCCATCAATCAACACTGGCACATATTGCTCGTTGAGCACGGAGACAACCGAGGCATCACGCGCAAGGTAATTCAACACCGTCTGACACCTTCCTTGCTGGGGCAGGGCCACCACACAGAATAACAAACGGTTGCTCGCCTTCGCACGCTCAAAGGTCTCCTTGGTCCAAGGTTGCCAATGGATCGGCGACGATGCTTGGCTACTGTAAAGCGCCCCTGGAAATGAGCCCAAGGCGTTGGCCATAATCTCAGACGGCAAATCCGCTCGGGCGGGACTCGCCCCCTCACCCGAATCAGCCTTACGGCGACAGGAGCTGGACCCGAAAAGCAACCCCAGAGAAAGGATAAATGCGCTGAGCCGGATTTGAAATTTCAGACTGTTCATAAAACTGGGTTTGCATGCCTTCCGTAGGATATCTGCATTCGGTGTCGCAAAATGAAGAAAAGACTTCCGATGTGGCAAGCCAAAGCTATCGTTCGGCAGCAAATTTAACAACCGCGTGATCAGCATTGCCGTATCCAGCCAAAAAGGCGGAGTGGGAAAAACCACCGTCTCAATCAACCTCGCCCACGCCTTCGCTCTGGCAGGTATTCGCACCCTATTGATCGATGCCGACCCGCAAGGGTCAGTCGGCCTCTCACTCACCCGGCAATCGAGATTGCTCGCGGGCTTTTACGACTACCTAGCCGACCCGAGCCTCACGCTCGACCAATTGATCGTCCCCACGCGATTGGAGACATTCTCACTCATGGCCAGTGGACAAGCGGGCGACTACGACACCGGCGGCAGCATGGGCGCCCATCTCGCCAGAGTGCGCACATTTCTCCATCAAATTTCTCGTCGCGGCTTCGACCTCTGTCTCATCGACACCGCAGCAGGCCTCTTCGGCGTCTCGGGCGATGTCATCGCCTCCAGTGACGCCGTGATTATTCCCCAGCAAGCCGAGCCACTCGGCATTCGCTCCGTCCCCAAACTACTCGACGGACTTGGCAAACTGCGCGTGATGAACCCGCGCCTCCAAGTGCTTGGCGTTTTGCTCACCATGGTTCAGGAGGACCTCGAAGACAGCACCGAAGCCGCCAAAGCCCTTCGCGAACTGCTTCCAAATGAACTGGTATTCCAAAGCCAGGTTCCCCGCGATGGCATCTTCATCAAAGCCAGTGCGCGCGGATTGCCAGCAGGCGTCATGGAAAATGGCGCACCCATCCGGAAAATCTTCGACGATATCCGCAGCGAAATCACCCGCAAAACCGCTTCACCCGCTCTTACCTCCCGCCACGCATGAACCCCATCGATACCTGGGTCGACACGGATGAAATCCGGCGCCTTGCACAACGACTGGTCACACCAGCCAAACAAACCACAACAAGCACCAATGAGTCTGGATTTGGTGAGAGCTTCGTCGGTTTTGCCGAAAATCCATCCAAAACCGCCCCCCTTTGCCCACCTGTTTCAGCACCTGTTTCAGCACCTGTTTCAGCACCTGTTTCAACACCCGCGCTGGAACTGCCATCTACTCACACACCCGCATTCGAATCTCTTGCCAATTGGCTCCACGGCAACTGCGCCGCCACAGCGGTTTTTGTGATCAACCTCGATGGCCAAGTCCTGTTCGATGAAGGTTCCGCACACCTGCATTTCGCCGCTCGCGGCATGGCCCTCAACTGGAAGATACGCGACAGGGTCAAACCCGTACGATTACTGGTCCACGCAGGGCAGTTTCTCGAGCTTGTACCAGCCCACCACGCCCAAGGCCGATTGATCCTCGGCATCGTTGTCCCGCAAGCTCTGCAGGCATCGACGCTAAGCACGATCCGCGAAAAAATCGCCCTGTCCTAGAGCGACTCAGGCAACGCGGCCCCTCAAATCATCTCAATACCGGTAATGCGGGCGGCATCCGTAAGGACGATAGCCGTATGGCCGATGATACGACCCATGGTAGTGATGATGGGAATGGTTGTGATCGTTGGCGAGCGCATAACCCAAAACTCCGGCCGCTGCGATGCCGACTGCCGCGGCCCCGGGATCAACCGACTGGACCGGTCGTCCATAGGCATCATAGGTGGTCATGCAACCAACGCCACCTAGCACGCATGTGGTAGTAACGATGGCCAAGGCAGCAAACTTTTGGATGAACGGGTTTCTCATAGCAATGAAGACACAAAAAACCACAAGCGGTCGCACATCAACTGATATTTTAAAAGATCAGCGAGCGGCCGTGATCACATGATCCTTGGTCATGCCGAGCTCCTTCATCACCACCCCACCCGGCGCGCTGATGCCAAAGCGGTCGATGCCAAGCACCTTGCCGGCACTGCCAACATACTTCCACCAAAGACCGCTTACACCGGCTTCGATGGCGATTCGCTTGGAGCAGGCCTGCGGCAACACACTTTCGCGATACTCGTCGCTCTGACGGTCGAACAATTCAAAGCAAGGAATCGAAACCACACGCACGCCGGCACCAAGCTCCTCAGCCGCCGCCATCGCGTGCTGCAACTCAGAACCGCAGGAAATCAAAATAGCCTCAAGCTTGCCGCTTTCCTTTTTCACGACATAGCCGCCGCGCAGTACTCCGTCGCGACGTGCGTCGACCGAGAGTTCGTTCATCAAGGGCACAGCTTGGCGGGTCAGAATCAACGCCGTCGGACCATCGGTGCGAGACATCGCCGCGACGAAAGCGCCAGCAGTCTCCTCGGCATCGGCCGGGCGAATGACATCGAGGTTTGGAATGACCCGCAGGCCACTCACGGTTTCGACCGGTTGGTGGGTCGGACCATCCTCGCCGACACCGATCGAATCGTGCGTAAAGATATATGTGACTGGTAGACCTGCCAGCGCCGCAAGGCGGATCGAACCACGAAGGTAATCAGCAAACACCAGGAAGGTCGCGCCGCTCGCGCGAAACAAACCATCGTAGGCAATGCCATTGCAAATCGCACCCATCGCATGCTCGCGAATGCCAAACCAAATGTTGCGACCCAAGGCATTTTTGGCGGAAAAATCACCACCATCCTTGATGTAGTTTTTGGTGGAACCAAAAAGGTCAGCGCTGCCGGTGATCACCTGAGGCATGGCCTTGGCCACGGCGTTGAGCACAGTACTTCCCGCCGAGCGAGTTGCATCCTTGTAGTCGGCGGCAAAGGCCGGGATTTTCGAGCTCAGATCCGTAGGCACCGCAAGCGCCAGCGAATCACTCAACTCATTCGCAAGTGCGGGGTTCGCTGCAGCCCATGCCTCATAAACCGACTGCCATGCATCAAACTCCCCTTTCAACGCCGCCTTGCGAGCTGCGAAAAATGCCTCCGTTTCGCCCGAAACATAAAAGTGCTCGTCAGCCGGCAGCCCCAAGCCCGCACGCGCCGACTCAATGAATTTCGCACCACCTTCACCGTGACCTTTGGCCGTGCCTGCCACTTCGGGAATGCCCTTACCAATCACTGTCTTGGCAATGATCACCTTCGGGCGACCATTGTCGTCGGACTTGGCCTTGGCCACCGCCGCAGCAATCGCCACCATGTCATGACCATCGATGGTCACCGCATCCCAATTTTGCGATTGGAAATAAGCCTCGGCATTTTCGCTCTGCGAAACATCGGCCATCGCATCGAGTGTCACATCATTGGAATCGTAAATGAGCACAAGGTTGTCCAAGCCATTGTGACCAGCAAACGCGATCGCCTCCTTGGCCACCCCTTCCTGCAGACATCCGTCCCCCATCAGTGCGATGACGTGATGATCAAAAATCACATGCTGCGCAGTGTTGAATCGTGCGGCCGCACGCTTGCCGGAAATCGCATAACCAACCGCATTGCCCACGCCTTGACCTAGCGGACCCGTGGTCGCCTCGACACCCGGCGTCTCACGAAACTCGGGGTGACCCGGCGTCACGGAATGCAACTGACGGAAATTCTTTAGATCGTTGCGCGAAACTCGGTAGCCGGATAGATGCAGCCATCCGTAGAGGAACATCGAGCCATGACCGGCGGAAAGGATGAAACGATCGCGGTTGAGCCACTTTGGCGCATCCGGACAATGCCGCAAAGACTCACCAAAGAGCACCGCGCCGATTTCCGCGCATCCAAGAGGCAGGCCAAGGTGGCCGGAATTACAGGCATGCACAGCATCCATGGAAAGTCCACGGGCTTCATTGGCGGCTTTGGAAAGAATGACGGTGTTCATGGTTACAAAATCTTGGCGTGACAGGCGGCTAACCCTAGTTTGCCAACCACGCATGACAAGCCGACATTTGGCACGCTTCACGCTCGGCAGACTCATTCACGCCACAACCCGGCCGCAGAAAAAATTTGGGATAAATTGAATTTGAATGGAAAATTTCCTTGCCAAAATTCCACCTCCGGCGTTTCCTTTCCGCCCGCACCGCGAACAATGACCCGTTCGTCTATCGGTTAGGACTCCAGATTTTCATTCTGGCAAGAAGGGTTCGACTCCCTTACGGGTCGCCATCGCAGCCAGCCTCCGCCCCAAGCGGGGGCTTTTTTGTTTTACCACTACCGTGACTGCCCAACAAAAAGCCGCAGCCCTAGGCGCCCGCAAGGGTAGCCTCCCAATCGCAGCCCTCACGGCATACGATTACCCGACAGCACGCCTGCTCGATGACTCTGGCATCGATGTACTTCTCGTTGGCGATTCGCTCGGCATGGTGGTGCTGGGATTTCCCGATACGACACATGTGACTCTGAATCACATGCTGCACCATGTCGCAGCAGTCGCACGCGCCAAACCAAAGGCCATCATCATCGGCGACCTGCCGATCCACAGCTACGAGACGCCCGAAATGGCGCTCGACACCGCACGCCAACTCGTCGCCGCCGGTGCCGATGCAGTGAAACTGGAAGGCGGCATCCGCCAAGCGGAAAAAGTCCGTGCCATCACCAGCGCTGGAATCCCAGTCGTCGGTCACCTCGGCATGCTGCCGCAACGTGTGATCGAAGAAGGCGGCTATCACAAAAAAGGCAAAACACCCGAGCAATCGGATGCCCTCCGCGAAGGAGCCAAGGCGCTGATCGATGCCGGCGTGTTTGCCATTGTTCTCGAATCGGTCATTCCCACCATCGCACGAGAACTCACCGCATCGCTCCCGATTCCGACGATCGGCATCGGCTGCGGTGATCACACTTGCGATGGAGAAATCGCAGTGATCACCGATGTGCTCGGGTCATTTCCCTGGTTTGTGCCGCCCTTCGCGAAGCCCGAAGCTGATCTCGCCAACAGCATCCGCAACGCCGCCAGCCATTACATCGCCCGCGTGCAAAACCGCTGAGCCCTCCCGTGCTGCTCTACCTTCACATTCCGTTCTGCCACCGGATCTGCCCCTACTGCTCGTTTTACAAACACACGCCGGGCCCATCATCCGCCGGTGATTTCATCAACGCGCTCACCCGCGAGGCAAAGCATCGCATCGCGCAGACGAACGGAGCTCCACGCACGATCTACCTCGGTGGCGGCACACCCAGCATGCTCTCACCTTCGCACCTGACGCAGCTGTTTGCATCGCTGCAGGAAAGCATCGATTTTGCGAAACTCGACGAAGTCACGCTCGAAGCCAACCCCGCCACATTCGATGCAAAAAAAGCCGCACTGTTTCGCGAACTCGGCGTCACCCGTGTCTCACTCGGCATCCAGTCATTCGTTCCTCATGTTCTCGCAACCCTCGGCCGCGAACACTCGCCCGATGAAGCGGCACGCTCGGTCGAACTTCTCCACGAAGCAGGCATCCCACACATCAACATCGACCTGATGTTCTCCATACCCGGTCAATCGAAATCCGATTGGGAAAAAACCCTCACCCGCGCGATCGAACTCAAGCCCCACCACATCTCCGCCTACAATCTCACCTACGAAGAGGACACGGCATTTTTCGAATCCTTGCAACGCGGCGAAATGCGCGAAAACGAGGACATCGACGCGGAACACTTCCACCTCGCGCACGAACTGCTCTTCAGCGCGGGATTCGACCATTACGAAACATCCAACTACGCCCAACCCGGGCATCAGTCGTCGCACAACCTCGGCTACTGGAAAGGCGAAGACTACCTCGGCCTCGGCCCTTCGGCGGTCACCACCATCGGCAATACCCGCTCAAAAAACATCGCCGACACCGCACGCTACATTGAACAAGTCAACACCCTAGGCCATGCCCTCGGCGAAGCGGAACACATCGACCCCGAATCCCGCCGCATCGAACGCATCGCCCTCGGCCTACGGACAAGCACAGGCATCCCGATGAGCTTACTCGATGACGCCGCCCGCTCACGCGCCACCACTCTTGCCACCGAAGGCCTCGCCCACATCGAGCAAGACACCCTCGTTCTAGTCGGCCGCGGCCGAGCCCTCGTCGACCCCATCGCCGCAGAGCTGATCTGATAAAATGACGCACCGTAGCTGGAGGATCTTGCTCCAGATCATCCTTGGAGCGTCACGCTCAAAGTTCTACACGCTCTTCGACCTTTCGGAAAAAGGTCCCTACCTACCGATCACCCGCTTCAACAAGTTCGTCATCGCCCCGGCCGCCTGTTTGCCGGTTTCCAGCACTTCTTCGTGATGGAGTGGGGTTTGAGAAATGCCCGCCGCCCAATTCGTGAGGCATGAAAATGCCACGACCGGCAGACCCAAGGCCCGCGCCTGAATCGTTTCTAACACAGTGCTCATGCCCACCGCATCGCCCCCCATCGCACGCAACATGCGAATCTCCGCCGGTGTCTCAAATTGAGGCCCCCGCAACCCGGCATATACACCTTCATGCAATGGCATGCTCAATGATTTTGCCCCCTCGCGAAACACCGCACGCCACGCGCCATCATACGCCTCCGACATGTCGACAAACTCGGCACCCACCAGCGGCGACGCGCAGGTTAGATTCAAATGATCGCTCAGCATCATCCATTCGCCCGGCGCAAATTGTGGGTTCAGCGTGCCCGCGGCATTCGTCAGCACCAAGGCATCCACACCCTGCTGCGCCATCCACCTCACCCCTGCCGTCACGACCTGCGCGGAGTGCCCCTCATACAAATGCACCCGACCCTTCATCACCAGCACCTCAGCACCAGCCAGACGACCGCGCAAAAATTTTCCCGAATGCCCCGGCACCGACGACTCGGGGATGCCCGCATCGGAAAATGCAAACTCGGCATCGACCTCAATCTCATCCGCCAATGGCCCTAGTCCGGATCCCAATACCATGCCAATCATGCAAAAAGACTAATGATTCGCCGCCGCCTTGCCACTCCAATCCACTCACTGCTCGCTCACCGCGCTGCCATCGGTCACGGTATCAGGCGGATGCAGCAGCACTTTTTCGCCCACTGAGAGGCCTGACATAATCTGCGAGAACCTGCCGTCGGAGTGCCCGACTTCGACCGATGTCAATCGCGCCCGACCATCGCGCATCACAAAAGTTTTCCACTGGTTCCCCTCGCGAAATAAAGCGCCTGCCGGCGAAACCAACACATCGTCGGCATGCCATACCGCCACGCGCACCTCGACGCGGAAGCGGTCGCCCAAGGACTTGGCCTTGCCATCCGCAGATTGCAGATCGATCAACACAATCACCCGCTGCTCTTCGACACCCAAGGCCGAGACCTTGGTGAACGCCGCCGGCTCGACACGCCGCACCCTTCCCTTCAAGGCATCCGCCCCACCCCATTGTTCAATGAGCACCTCGTCGCCCGCCTCAATCGTCACCGCATCGCGCGATAAAATTTCAGCTTCAATTTCAATGTCCGCCGGATCACCTACTTCAATAATTGGCTGCCCCGGATTCAGCATGGTTTCACTCTCCTGCATCACGGTCAGCACCTTGCCGGTGACCGGTGATTTGACCTCCACCACGGGATCTGTCGCGCCGCTTGCCGGTTGCTCAAGCACCGCCAAGGCCTGCGCGAGTTCGTGATCGATCACTTGCAAGGCAAACTCCGCCGCACGCAACTCCGCAGCTTTCGCCGTGGCCTCTGCTTCAACACGATCCAAATCCAATGCCGAAACCGCGCCCTTCTCCTTGACCGCAAATACACGGTCACGCTCGACCGCCGCGAGGTTCGCCGCAATTTTTAGCGCCGCTTGTGACTCGAGCGCCCGCTTGCGGTTGGCCTTGTGCATCGACACCGCCTCCTGCGCTTGCAATCGCGCCCGCGGGTCAATCAACGGCGCTGTTTGCGGAACGATACGCGTGATGACGGTTTCATTCGCTTTCACCTCATCACCCGGCCTCAAAATCACCCGTTGCATCATGCCACCCACCGGTGCCGCCACAACATAGCGGTTGCGAATCCGCGTCTTGCCCTCTTCGGAAACGCGCACAGTCAAAGGCGACCGCGCGATCACACCGGTTTCCACCATCACCGGCTTGGGCCACAGACCCCACACGACCAGCGACACTAACAACGCGAGCACCAACCAAGGCAGCGATCGACGCAGCAAATGCCGACTGCCGGGCGCAGGACCCGACGCCCATGGGGCTGCGGATTTCGCATCTGATGATGATGGGGATGTCATGTCGGCTTGGCAGTGAGGATGGACGATCAGTCGCGTGCTTTCAAGACACCTACGAGATCAAGTTGGGAAAGCATGCGACTGACCAGCGCAAATGATGAAATCGCCGCAACAAGCACCACCATCACCGCGATGGCATAGGAGGCGGGGCTGATGAGAATCGGCAGCCGCACGGTCTCGGTGCTGAAGGATTTCATGATCAAAAGCGCAAGACCTCGGCCAAACATCAGACCGATCGGCAAAGCAATACACACGAGCAAGGCCAACTCGCCGACCAACACACCGCGCACCTCCGCGAGACGAAACCCGACGACTCGCAGCGTCGCCAACTCGCGGCTACGCTCGGATAGCGCGATACGCGAGCTGTTGTACACCACCCCAAAGGCCACAATCGTCGCCAGCACAAAGTACAACTTGCGAATGATGCCGATGCTCTGGCCGGTCGTTTCACGAAACGCCGCAAGCTGATCCCGTTTCACCATCACCACCGCCGCCTGCGGCGTATCCTTGAGTTCGCGCATGAAATCATCCCACTTCACATGATCGAGCGCGATGTATGCGCCATTGACCGTATCACCCTCCTTTAGCATGCGCCTCAAGGCTTCAATGTCCATGTACGCCGCAACACCCGCATAGTCGGTCACCAATCCCCGCACCGGCACATCGACAAATGGTCGCTTGCCCTCAAGCACCTCAACGCGCAACTCATCCCCTACCCGCACGCCGAGCACTTCGGCAAGTTTCTCCGACATCACCATGCCCTCCGTGGGCAACAGGATCGGCTCGTCACTGCCATTGAGCAATCGGTTCAGATCCGCGCCGGCAGGAATACCGGTGATCGCAAGTTTCCGTTGTCGATGACCATACTTCAACCGCGCCGCCACACTGCGAATCGGTTCGGCGCGTATCACTCCGGGCAAATGTTCGAGATCATGCAAGCCGCGCGTCGATGTGGGATCGGTCAAAAAAACCGCGACGTCCTGCCGCTGCTGGCTGTTCCACTGGAAGGTGAGCAAATAATCAATGCTGTCACTCATCGCCCCCGGCAACACCATCAAGCCCGTCGCAAGCGAAAGCCCGCAACAAGTGAAAACCGCCTGCCAAGGACGGCGCTCAATGTTGCGCAAAGCCATCCGAAAGGCCGGACTAAAAAATCGCGTCAGCCCCATGCGCTCGAAGAACGAGGGCTTGAAGTCCGCCGGCGGCTCAGGCCGCATCGCCTCAGCCGGCGGCAACTTCACTGCCTGCCAAACCACCGTCAGCACACCCAACACCGAAGCCCCCATGCTGACTGCCAGCGACAAAGCCAAGGCCGAGCGATCCATGCGAAATGACAATTCGGGAAATTTGAAAAACATCGTGTACATCCCGACCAAATGCTCGCCCAAAAACCTGCCGCCAACTCCGCCAATCAAGGTTCCAATCACCCCGATCACCAACACGAACTTGAGATAATGCACACCCACCTGACGCGATGAATATCCCAGCGCCTTGAGCTGCGCGATTTGCTCGCGTTGCAACCTCACGATGCGCGAAAGCACCGCATTGACCATGAACGCAGCCACACTCATGAAAACCAGCGGGTAAGCAAAGGACAAGGCGCGCAAGACCTTTAGCTCATCGTCTAGCCGTTGCGCCGAGGCTTGATCCCGCCGGGTGTGCGCGCCGCCGCCACCATAAGTTTCCAACAGGCGATCGATCGAAGCTATCACCGGTGCCGCCGCCGCGCCGGGCGCAAGATCCAAACACAAATCGTTGAAGGCTCCGTCCATATCGTAGGCAACGGCCAAGGCTCGATAGTTCATCCACATGACGCTGAAACGCTTGTGATCCGGCAGCGTTTCCCCCGCCCGCGCTTCAAACACAAATTCCGGCGAAAGCCCGATACCGCACACGCGCAATGTTTCGCGCCGACCATTGATCACCGCCACCAGCTGATCGCCGATCCGCATTTTGTTTTCGAGCGCAAAGGCCTCACCCAAGACTACCTCGCGTCGCTCATCCGCCCGCGGAAAGCGCCCGCTGCGCAAAAACACGCGATTGAGTTTTTGCTCACCGCCATCCTGCGGCAGCGAAACAATCTGACCGGTCGCAGGTTCGGAAACTCCCGGCAAGTCCAGCGTCACATCCACCACCACCCGCGGCTCGACTGTTGCCACACCCGGCAAATCCGCCACCCGCTCGGCCACCGCCAAAGGCGCACGCTTCAATCGCGTGAACACATCCGCCATCGCATGCTCCTGGTAATACAGCGACCGCGCGGTCTCGAGCGTGAGAATCAGACTCCGCGTCATGATCATCATCGCCAAACCGCACGCCATCACCAAGCACACCGCCAAGACCTGACCCTTCATCCGGCCAAGGTCTCGCAGCAACTTGCGATCGAGCGGATGAATCATTTCTTCACCATTTCAATTGCGATGCCGGTAGGCGCTGCGCGTTGCGATGCGAACTCACGATTCGCCCGTCCGAAAGATGCAGCACGCGATCTGCCATCTCGGCCATCACGGCGTTGTGAGTGATCACCACCGTCAGCGTGCCAAGCTCGCGGTTGATCCGCTCGACCGCCTCCAGCACAGTGATGCCGGTGGTGACATCGAGCGCACCGGTCGGCTCGTCGCAGAGCAGCACCTCGGGCCGCTTGGCAATTGCCCGCGCGATGGCCACCCGTTGCTGCTCGCCACCCGAAAGCTGCGAAGGAAAGTGATCCATCCGCGCGGCAAGACCCACCATGTCAAGCGCCTCCTCCGGCTTCATCGGATCACGCGAAATGTCAGTGATCAGCGCCACATTCTCCCGCGCCGTGAGCGATGGAATGAGGTTGTAAAATTGAAACACAAACCCCACGCAATTGCGGCGAAACAAGGTGAGCGCTTTTTCATCCGAATTCGCCAAAGGCCAACCCTTGTAGCGCAGCTCGCCCGAGCTTGGCACATCGAGCCCGCCCAGAATGTTAAGCAAGGTCGACTTGCCACTGCCCGATGCCCCAAGCAGGCAAACCAACTCGCCGGCATTCAACTCGAGATCTACCCCATGCAGGGCAATGACCTCGACCTCGCCGGTATGGTAAACCTTGCGCAGCCGACGGGCCTCAAACACCACCGCCGACCCAGGCGATTCAGCCTTATGCCTCTCAGTCGTCACAGGCTCGCAAGCTAACAGCAACCGCCACAATCACAACCCGCATGTCTGGCAGAGAGTTAAGATTCCAGAAGCAAGATGCAAGATGATGAAGAGGTGGCTCAGATCCATGATTCACGATCTGCAATGATGCGTCGCTGCAAGGCCACATCACCCTACCATGTGTGAATCCTCGCCAAAAAAAAATCCGCCTGCACTCTCATGCAGGCGGATTTTGCGGATTGGTTTGCGCTTCTGTCGCTGATCACTCAGCAGCTGCAGCCGTCTCAGCAGGTGCCTCGGCGGCGGACTCTTCAGTCTTCGCCGCGCGGTCAACCCACTCAATGACAGCCATCGGCGCGGAGTCCGACATGCGTGCACCGAGTTTGGTGATGCGGCAGTAACCACCTTGGCGGTCCTTGGAAGCGGGTGCTACTTCGGCAAACAGCTTTTTGACCGTTTCCTTCTGGTGAAGGAATGCGATCGCCAAACGGCGTGAGTGGAGATCGTCCCTCTTGGCAAGGGTTACGAGTTTTTCGGCCACCGGGCGCAGGGCCTTGGCCTTGCCGAGGGTGGTTTTGATGCGTCCGTTCTCGATCAGGCTGCATGCCAGGTTGGCAAGCAAAGACCTGCGGTGCGAGGCGTTGCGCTTGAGCTTGGAAGTTTTGTTGCGATGTCTCATCGGGTGATGCTTTCTAAGTCTGAGGTGTTAGTCGTCGAGGTTCTGGGCGATCAGATCGGCGAGGCCGACCGGTGCCTCATCTTCTGCACCAAGGCGCGGGCCGCGGCTGGCGGCGCTCGGTCCAGTGAGCAGCGAGGCATCGAATGTCATGCCAAGGCCAAGTCCCAATTCGACGAGCTTGTCCTTGATTTCGTTAAGCGACTTCTTGCCGAAGTTGCGGTACTTGAGCATTTCCGCCTCGGACTTCATCGCGAGCTGGCCCACGGAAGTGATGTTGGCGTTGTTGAGGCAGTTGGCGGCACGCACCGAGAGCTCGATTTCGTTGACCGACATGTTGAGCAACTTCTTGAGCGCAGCGTTTTCTTCGCTCGACTCGGCTGGAGCCTCTTCGAAGTCGACGGCGTTTTCGTCGTAGTTGACGAACACGTCGAGGTGGTGGCGAAGAATCGCGGAGGCTTGCAGCAGCGCGTCTTGCGGGGTGATGCGGCCATCAGTCCAGATGTCGAGAACCAGTTTGTCGAAATCGGTCATCTGACCGACGCGGGTGGTTTCGACGGCGTACTTGACGCGGGTGACGGGCGAGAAGATCGAATCGATGGCGATGACGCCGATCGGTTGGTCCTTGCGCTTGTTTTCATCGCCGGTGGAGAAACCGCGGCCGACGCGAACTTCAAACTCGCAGTCGAACTTCACTTTCTTGTCGAGCGTGCAGATGACCTGGTCCTTGTTGACGACTTCGTAGATGTGGTCGCCTTGGATGTCGCCAGCGGTGACAACGCCTTCCTTCTCAACCTTGATGGTAAGGATGCGTGGCTCTTTTTCGTTGTGGCTGAACTTGACCTTCTTGAGGTTGAGCACGATGTCGGTGACATCTTCGACCACGCCGGGAAGGCTGGAAAATTCGTGTTGCACACCCGCGATGCGCACAGAGGTGATGGAGGCTCCCTCAAGCGAGGAAAGCAGGACGCGGCGCAGCGAGTTGCCGATGGTGTGGCCGTAGCCGCGTTCGAATGGTTCGGCGACAAACTGAGCGTAGGTGTCGCTGGCGGTTTCCTCGTTGCGAACGAGGCGGTTGGGGAGCTCGAAGCGAGCAAGTTTGGTGACTGACATGTTTTATCTTTGTTTGCCGGGTTACCCTCCAACGGGCGTGACACCCCGCGAACGGGGCTGACGGAGGACCTACGGCGGATTTTGGATGCCCGCGGGCGGCGAATAAAGGGCGAGCGACTGCCGCTGGCAAACCATTTTTTGCATTTTACCGCGTCAAAACGGCCATTTGTTCCGATCACGACCCAATACAGGCGAAAAATCTCTGGATTTTGACACTTTTCGGGTCGACCAGTCCCAGAGAATCCCCCCCGGAAAAGATCGATGAAATCGAAGAAAAATCTGACCCGCTTCAGTTACAGGACCGCAGCATTTGAGGGCTGGCGGCTATGCATCAGCCGTGGCGGCAAGACCTTCATGCGCTATTTCCCCGACAAGAAATTCGGCGGTGCTCGGCGCTCTTTGGCTGCTGCCGAACGCTCGCTCGCACGCCTTAAGTCCCTGCTCGAAAGCGCCAAACGAGCCGGCGGCAAGCTCAGCCCCACGCTCGTGCGCAAAGCGGAAAAACTGTTGGAGGAAGCGGTCTGATGCGCCAGCATGGCCACGCCCATGCCCGCAAGCACTCCCCCTGTCATCCACTGGTACCGTCGCGATCTACGCATCGCCGATAACCTCTCGCTGAATCACGCCGCCTCGATGGGCCGCCCAGTGATCCCGGTTTATTTTCTGAGCGATTGGAAAAAATCCCATCTTTGGACCGGACCCAAACGCCAACATTTCCTCTGCGGCTGCCTTGCATCGCTTGCCAAAAATCTCGAGACGATCGGCGGTCGGCTGATCATTCGCAATGGTGATGCACTCAAAGGCCTGCGCCAACTCATCAAGGAGAGCGGCGCGAAGGACCTTTGTTTCAATCTCGACCCCGATCCCTTCGGCAAAGCCTGCGAAGAAAAAATCCGCCAACTCTGCGCGGAGCTCGGCGTGCAATGCCATGCGTTTCACGATCACGCCCTGCACACGCCCGATGAGGTGCTTACGCAAAGCGGCCTGCCCTACAAGGTCTACACGCCCTACAGCCGCAACTGGCTGGCACTCGAAAAACCATCGCCAGTCGGCAAGCCGTCAAAGCTCCACACTCCCGCCGATCTCAAATCGCTCGCTCTCCCAACCCTCGGCCACTGGGGCCTCAAGGAACCCGACGCGCAACTGCCCGAAGCCGGCGAACGCGCCGCACGCGAGCGCTTCAAAAAAGCTCTCGGCGGCATCGTGCAACACTACGGCAGCACCCGCGACATCCCTTCGCTGCAAGGCACCTCGCGCATCTCGCAGGACCTGCGCTTCGGCCTCATTTCCATCCGCACGATTCACGCCGAGCTGATGAAATCCCGCGCCGCCGCCAAGGCCGCCGAACGCGTGGGCATCGACATCTACATCAAGGAACTCGCATGGCGCGAATTTTACTTCGCGATCCTCCACCACTTTCCAAATGTGCTCGCAGAGGAATTCAATACCGATTGGCGCGGACTGCCATGGGATGCGCCGAACGAAAATTTCGAAGCATGGAAAAACGGCCGCACCGGATTTCCAATCGTCGATGCCGGCATGCGCGAACTTCTCGCCACCGGCTTCATGCACAACCGCGTGCGCATGATCACCGCGATGTTTCTCACCAAGGACCTTCACATCGATTGGCGACTCGGCGAGTCATACTTCATGCAGCATTTGCTCGATGGCGAAATTGCCTCGAACAACGGCGGTTGGCAATGGTCGGCCGGCACCGGTGCTGACGCGGCACCTTATTTCCGGATCCAAAACCCCTGGTCGCAAACCGCACGCTACGACCCGCAAGGGATTTACATCAAACGCTGGGTGCCGGAGCTCGCAGCCGTCGATCCAAAGAAATTTCTCGAAGCACCCGCCGATGGAAAACCTCTCACACCTGGCTACCCGCTACCCTGCGTCGATCACAAATCCGAACGCGACCGCACACTCGCCATCTTCAAGCGCCATCGCGGCGAACGCTGAATCACTGCAGAGCTTCCACGCTCCTGCGGCGCTGATCAAACAGCACCGTTTCGCGGAAGCCCGCAGCCTTGGCCATTGCGACGGCTTTGTGGAAATCGCGCGCCACTTCATTCGGCGCGTGAGCATCGGATGAAATCACCAAAGGCACTCCCGCGGAACAGGCGAGCTCAAGAAACCCGGCTGCCGGATAGGCCTCCTCACATGGCTTGTGCCAACCCGCAGTGTTGAGCTCGATCACGCAGCCAGCCGCCGCGATTGCATCAATCGCCGGTTCGTAAAATCTTGCGAGATCCCCCGCCGGCACATGCGCGAATTTTTTCACCAAATCCGGATGCGCAAGAATGTCAAACAGGCCGCTCGATGCCATTCGCGCATAGGTTTGCCAATAGTGCATCCACACCGCTTCGACATCGCTCTCGGCCCAGCGCCCTAGCCACTTGGGATTGTCAAAATCCCAATCGCCCAGGTAATGCACCGAGCCAATGAGGTAATCCCATCGACACTCGCTCTCAAGCTCGCCGATCCACTTATCGCAGCCTTCCAGCCAATCGCATTCAAGCCCGATTCGCACCGGCAATTTTCCAGCCGCACGCGCACGCGCACGCTCGACCCACGCGAAGTATTCAGACAGTTCGTCGCGACGCATCCGCCAATCATCAAAGGGCTCGGGAACCTGCGGCGCATGATCGGATATCCCGTACTCGCTCAGGCCCGCCGCCAACGCGGCATCGATATATTCCTCCGGCGATCCTGTCGCGTGACGGCACAATGGCGTGTGCGTATGGTAGTCGGCTGGCATGCGATTGAGAATGAATCCGGTTGAATGAACCGCCCAAGCCATACTAGACTCGCGCCATGGTGCAAGCACCAGCGCATTCATGAGTCCCTCCCCCGACACGCCCCCCGCCGTCAGCCCGGTGATCAGCCGACTGCTCTCTCAACTGCGCAATCATCCCAAGCGGGTGGTTTTCACCGAAGGCGAGGACATCCGCGTGATCCGCACCGCCGCCCGCCTCGTCCGTGAAGAAGTGGTTGCCCCGATCCTGCTCGGCAATCGCGATCGCATCCGCGCCATGGCCGCAGAGCATGCGGTGCCGCTCACCTTCATTCACATCATCGACCCTCCGCATTCGACCGACTTCAAACTCTTCTGCCAGCGAATCGACAACATGGCCCGCTACCGCAGCAACAGCATCGGCCAAGCTGAAGAGCTCGTCGCCAAGCCGCACTACTTCGGTGCGCTCATGGTCCAGTACGGCCAGGCCGACGCGATCGTTGGCGGAAACCAGGCGTTGCCCGCATCCTACTTTCGCGCGCTGCTCCACACGATCAAACCCTTGCCGCATGTGCCGAAAATTTTCGGTGTCTCGATCATCACCGGCAACCACCTCCAACATCTCGGCGAATCGGGCATCATCTTCATGGCCGACAGCGCGCTCAACCCTAACCCGGATGTCACCGAGCTCTCCGCCATCGCCATCGAAACCGGCAAGCTCGCCCACCATTTCCTAGGCCGCAAAATCCGCGTGGCCATGCTGAGCCACTCGACCAAAGGAAGCGCCTCCACCACCGATGCAAAACGCATGGCCGCCGCCGCCTCACTCGCCCAAGCCGAAGCACACCGCCAGTTTCTCGAAATCGACATCGAAGGCGAACTCCAGGCCGATGTCGCACTCGACCCGGCCGCGGCCGAAATCAAAATCCCCGCCGCCGAATCCCGCCGCAGCGCCGATGTGCTGGTCTTCCCCAACCTCGACGCCGCACACATCTCTCTCAAACTCCTGCAGCATGTCGCTGGCGCCAGAAACTACGGCCAACTCATCCTCGGCCTCGCCCGCCCCGCCGCCCAAGTCCCTCGGACGGTCGACGAAGAAACGATCTTTGGCACCGCCGCCGCCATCGCCGTCGAGGCGATCAAATACCACCAACTCTACCCCGACGGGGATCTTTGAGGGAGGAACATGGATTGTAAATTGAAGAAGCCGCTTCTTCTTTCAGCTTTTACTCCCCCATCTGCTCCGCCGCGAGAAACGACTTTCGACACAGCTCGGCATACTTTCCACCCCTGGCGAGCAGCGTCTCATGCGTGCCTTGCTCAATGACCTCACCTGCTTCGAGCACATAGATATGGTCGGCATTGCGGATGGTCGAAAGTCGATGGGCGATCACAAACGCCGTGCGATTGGCCATGAGATGATCAAGCGCGTCTTGAATCAATCGCTCGGTCTCAGAGTCAACCGATGCCGTGGCCTCATCAAGCAAGAGAATCGGCGCATCCTTCAACAAGGCCCGTGCGATCGACAGTCGTTGTTTTTCACCTCCCGAAAGCTTCACCCCACGCTCGCCGACATGGGTATCAAGCTGTCGCGGCAAAGTACTCACAAATCCCTCGGCATGCGCCGCCTTCAAAGCCGACCAGATCTCTAACTCCGTCGCCTCCCGCTTCGCCAACAAGAGATTCTCTCTCACCGTGCCATTAAACAAAAACGGCTCCTGCGTGACATACGCCATCCGCCCGCGCAGGGAGGATTTCGATAACTCACCAATCGACACGCCATCGATGGTGATCCTTCCAGAGTCGATTTCATAAAACCGCGCCAGCAGCGACAGCACCGTTGACTTGCCGGCACCGGTGGAACCAACCAGCGCAATCGTGCGCCCAGGCGCGGCTTCCAGCGTCACACCGCGCAGGGTTGGTTGGTCCTGATACGAAAACGAAACATTTTCGAAGCGCACATGGCCCCTGATCATTGCCGACAACTCTTTCCCCGCAGTCGCGTGCGGCTCTTCCTCGGAATCAAGAATCTCGAACACGCGATCCGCCGCCGCACGACCGGAAAGCAGCATTTGATTGAGCGAATTGAGCCGGTCGATCGGCTCATAAAACAACGCGAGAAACAGTAGGAACTTCGTGAAGTCACCAATCGAAAGCTCACCTCTCATCACCGCCGCACCACCAAAGCCCAGCACCAGCACATATCCCACCATCCTGAGAAATGACATGCCCGGCGAATACAGGGCCCACCACTTCATCATTCGCAGCGTCGTCACGCGTAGCTGGTCAGAAAATTGATTGAACCTTTCATGCTCCGCAGCCTCCGCAGCATAGGCCTTAATCTGTCGCACGCCCGAAATGTTGTCGTGCAACAAGGCATTAAGGTCCGATGCGGCGTCACGCTGATTGCGATAGCGATCCCTACCCTTGGTCGAATAAACCCAGGCCCCGATTGTCAGCAATGGCACCGGCAGGGTTGCCCATCCGGCAACCCACGGGTTGAGGATGAAAAGAAATACGCCAATACCCAATACCTGCAAAGCCGCGACCAACCCCTGCTCAATGCCATCAATGAGTACACGCTCCATGTTGGTCACATCCTCCACCACCCGCGTCATAATGTCACCCGTGCGCTTTCCATCGAACCACCGCAAAGGCAACTTCTGAATCTTGTCGTAAAGGTCTGAGCGGATGTCGTAGATCACCCGTTGTTCAAATGTGTTGTTCAAAAATATCCGCAGAGCGTTCAATCCGTCTTTCAGTAAAAACCCGCCCAAGGCCACCAGCGTCCAAACCAGGAATTCATGATGCCTCGATGGGTCGGGAATGACCTTGTCGATCACATATCCCGTAGCATTCGGAAATACAAAAACCGCAAGTGTCATCACCACCGCACAGAAAAGCTGAGCAAGTGCCATTGCTGGATAACGCTGCAGATAGGAGAAAACCCGAAAAATTGAACGCATGACGCAAGGAGCGATGTCCCCAGCCGCTCGATTTGTAAAGCATCACCGATTCCCGCCGCGCGAAGTTTGGAGACCTTAAATTTTGGATTGCGGCCACCCCACTTCATATTTAGAATGTCCGTCACAACGATACGCCTAAATCCTTTCTTTCGACCTACCCAAGCCCATGGCAAAAATTTTCGGCATCATCACAGCAATCGTGCTCGCGTTCGCCGCTCTCGTTGCCTCGAAAAACAAAGGCGCTTACCAAGCCGAAATTGACAGCGTCGCCACCGAGAAGGTCGAACTCACAAAGGAGCAAACCCGCCTTCAAACCGCCCAGACAGCCTTCAAGAAAAC
>JAPOLH010000036.1 GCA_029977225.1 Verrucomicrobiaceae bacterium
GCCTTGGAATCGTTCTTGCATTTTTCGATGTCGACACACGCATCGACATCAACACCCAACTCAAAATCTGTGGAACTGAAATCCACTGCTGCCATGTACCCGGGCATTCCACCGATTCGGTGACCTTCTACCTCCCGCAAGCCAACGTCGTTTTTGCCGGCGACACGTTGTTTGCTGGATCGGTCGGCCGCACCGATCTTCCTGAAGGCAGCACGACGCAATTGATTGAAGGCATCCGCAGACACCTCTTGACGCTGCCATCGCAAACTACGGTATTTTCCGGTCACGGCCCGCAGACGACCATCGGCGACGAACTCGCAGACAACCCCTTCCTGAGCTGAAACAAACGGGAAAAATGACCAAATTCCGCCCCTGCATCGACCTTCACCAAGGTCTCGTAAAACAAATCGTCGGAGGCACTCTTCGCGACGATTCGTTGCCCGCGGAAAATTTCGTCTCCCAAAAATCGCCCGCATGGTTTGCCGATCGCTTTCGTCGTGACCAACTCACCGGTGGCCATGTGATCATGCTCGGCCCCGGCAACGAAAACGCCGCAAAAGAAGCACTCGCCGCATGGCCCGGTGGACTCCAGATCGGCGGCGGCATCAACGCGACCAACGCACGCGCATGGCTCGACGCCGGCGCCAGCCATGTGATCGTTACCAGCTCACTGTTTGATCCGAGCGGAAAATTCCTGCCACACGCGCTTGAGGAAATCAGCCAATCTTGCGGCGCGGAAAAATTGGTGATCGATCTTTCATGCCGCCGCAGCGTCGATGGCTGGGTGGTCGCGATGAACCGCTGGCAAACGCTCACCGACCTCGCCGTGACCCACGCCACCCTCGACCGCCTCGCGCCATACTGCGCGGAATTTCTCATCCACGCGGCCGATGTGGAAGGCCTGCGCGCCGGCATCGACCACGAACTCGTCGAGTTGCTCGGCAGCTGGGGTAAAATTCCGATCACTTATGCCGGCGGCGCCGCTTCAATGGAGGACCTCCAAGCGGTCGACGCTGCCAGCAGCGGCCGCATCGACATCACGGTCGGCAGCGCGCTCGACCTCTTCGGCGGTGATCAACTCCGCTACCAAGACCTCGTCGCGTGGAATCAAAGGACTGCATAGAATCGCCCGAATGCGGTTGCAGAGTCCCTCTCGAAATTCCTATCCTCCGCCCGTGGCACAAGGAAACTCGATCGCAATGACCGATGATGTGGTGAAGAACCGCAAATTCATGCGTTCGATTTTCCACTCGATGCTTCGCGCGCGCCTGCTGGAAAACAAACTCTCCAGCCTCTACAAGGCCGGTAAAATTGTTGGCGGCGTCTATCTTGGCAAAGGCCAGGAGGCGGTCAGCGCTACGCTTGGCACCTGCCTGATCCCGGGTCAGGATTTTTTCGCGCCACTGATCCGCGACCAAGCCGGCCGCACCGCCTTTGGCGAACCACTCATCGATTGCACTCGCACCTACCTCGGTTCGGCTTCGGGCCCGATGCGCGGGCGCGATGGCAACATCCACCGCGGTCGTCCGACCATGGGCATGCCCGCGATGATCTCCCACCTCGGCGCGCAAGTCCCGGTGATCGCCGGCATGCTTTTTGCCAAACGCCTTCAAGGCACACTCGCTGGCCGAGTCGGCGCCACCTGCGTTGGCGATGGTGCGACCTCGACCGGCGCCTTTCACGAAGGACTCAACCTCGCGGCAGTGGAAAAACTTCCGATGGTGGTGATCGTTGCCAACAACCAGTTCGCCTATTCGACACCGAATACCCGACAATTCGCCTGCCACGATCTCGTCGAAAAAGCGCGTGGCTATGGCATCGGCGGATTTGCCGTCGACGGCACGGACCTGTTTGCCTGTGCCTCAGTCATTACCGAAGCAGTCCAGCGCGCGCGCGAAGGCCGCGGCCCGCAATTGGTCGTCGCCCATCTGCTACGTCTCTCCGGTCACGGCGAACACGACGATGGTTCGTATGTGCCACGCGAAAATCGCGAAGACCACTACGGCCGCGACTGCATCGATATCGCCACTCGCCAACTTATCGATCATGGCCTTGCCACCGAAGAGGAAATCCAATCATGGCACCAGCAGTTTGCGGATGAAGTCCAACGCGCCGTAGCCCAAGCACAGCAGGAAGCCGTACCTGATCCCTACCGCGAAGACTGGTCGGCACTTTCCTCAAGCGTCAGCCCCGCGCACCAACACTCCAATCAGAAAGAGCCATCGTGAGCGTCACCTACATCGATGCCATCCGCGAAGCCCAGGAAACCCTCCTGCGCGAGGATCCACGTGTGTTCCTTTACGGCCAGGACATCGCCACTTTTGGCGGAGCCTTCAAAGCCACCAAAGGCCTCGCCGAAGCCTTCCCGAACCGCGTTTTTGATTCTCCCATTTCGGAGGATGCCATGATCGGCCTCGCGGTCGGCGCGGCGATCGAAGGCATGCGCCCGATCGTCGAAATGCAGTTCGCCGATTTCTCATCGATCGCGTTCAACCAAATCGTCAACCAAGCCGCCACGCACTTTTATCGCACCGGCGTACCGATCCCGATCACTGTGCGCCTGCCCTCCGGCGGCACTCCCGGCTCCGGCCCCTTCCACAGTCAAAGCATGGAAGGCATCTACGCGCAGTACCCGGGCCTCGTCGTACTCACCCCGGCCTCGGTCTCCGATGCCTACCACATGCTCATCGATGCGGTTGCGCTCGATGACCCGGTCATCTTCTGCGAGCACAAATTCCTCTACCGCTGGCTCAAGGCAAAATCCATTCAGAACGACCACCTGCCAATCGGCCAAGCCCGCATCGTACGCCCCGGCAAACACGCCACGGTCGTCGCTTACAGCGCAATGGTCCACGAAGCGGTACGCGCCGCCGAACGACTCCATGAAGACGGGTGGGAAATCGAAGTGGTCGACCTCCGTTCGGTGAAGCCCCTCGACATGGACACAGTGCTCGCATCGGTCGCAAGAACAGGCCGCTTGCTTGCAGTCGGCGAGGCCTTCCCATGGGGCGGTGTCACCGCAGAAGTGGTCGCCCGGACAGTCAGCGAAGGTTTCCACCTTCTCGACGCGCCTCCGCAACGCCTCAACTCCCGCGACACTCCCGTGCCCTACCATCCAAAACTTTGGGCCGCCCACCGCCCAACGCCGGAATCGATCCAAGAAGCGCTCCGCAAATTGCTTAACTTTTAATTCAGCGACGTTGAAACCCCCAACACAACCCCGCACGCCATGCCAACCGTTCCGATTCTGATGCCTCAACTCGGCGAATCCATCGCCGAGGCCACCGTCATCCGCCTCGGATTCAAGGTCGGCGACACGGTCCGCGCCGATCAGGAAATCATCGAGGTGGAAACCAACAAAGCGGTCATGGGCGTCACCACACTCTGCGACGGAGTGATCGCCGAAATCCGCGCGAAAGAAGGAGTTTCCTATTCGGTTGGTTCGCTGCTTGGCTTGCTCGAAGTGACCGAAGAGGAAGTCGCACGCACTGGCGTCGATACCCTCGAATCAGCCAACGAAAACCGCAGTCAAGCGAACGAGTCTGAAAAAACCAATCCACAAGCCGAAGCCAATCTCCACTTCGCGCTCGACGAATCCGACGCTTACGAGGAAGCCCCCGCGATCGAGCCGAATGTAAAAGGCCTGCCCGTCCCGACCGGCACGATGGGCGCTCATTACATTTCCCCTCGCATGCGCGCTCGCATGAATGACCTCGGCCTACGCGAGGCCGACATCTCGGCCGTCGCCGGTACCGGTGCCGGTGGTCGTGTCACGGTCACCGACCTCGAACGCTTCCTCGATTATCTGGAAGCCTGGCCCAGCGTTTCCGCATCACCAATGCGCCTCGCCGTCGCCGATGCAATGCGCCGCAGTTGGACCCGACCACTCGCCACCGTTGGCCTTCCCACTTTGCTCGACCGCGTGCTCGAACACCGCCGCAGCCACACGCCAAAACCGGGACTCACACTTTACCTCCTGCGCGCCTTCGCACTTGCACTCACCGAAAATCCAGCCACCGCCGGATATCTCATTGGCGACAAGATCGTCCACCCACGCTCGTTCGACATCGGTGTTGCGGTGCAAGTCGAAGACGGTGTGCTCGTGCCAGTCGTGCGCATGGTCGACCAAAAACCACTGCGCGAACTCATCGCCGAATACGACGATCTCGTCGACCGTTCGCGCCGCCGCCGCCTTTCCGAGGCCGACTGCAAGGGCGGCATCGCGACCGTCACCAATTTCGGCACCTTTGGCCTCACCACTGGCACACCAATCCCCCTGCCCAACGAAACCCTCATTCTCGGTCTCGGCGCGGGCGTGAAAAAACCCGTGTGGAGCAACCAAACCGAAACATTTCTACCCGCCACCACCGCCGACATTTTCCTCACCTTCGATCACCGCGTGGTCGATGGCGGCGGCGCAGGGATCCTGCTTCAACGCGTCTCACAACTTCTCCAGCAACCGGAGTTGCTTTGATCACAGGTTGTCGCGCCCACGCAATCCGCAAAGCGCCTTCAACAGCATCGCATAAACTTTGCTTCGCGGCACCTTGATGCCTTGCCGCAGCTCATCCCACGATGCTTTGCGCATCAAGGCCAAGGTCTCCTTTGCAATCATCGCCGGCATCACGCTCGCCACTTGCAAACGTCGCGATCTCAACCTCTTCGCGTAACGAAAACCATCATCGATGCACTCAGAGGCGCGATCCATCCAACGCCGATGAGACGCTGCCAACTCGTAGTGGTTTTCCGGATCCATCACCGGCAAATAACAACGCCCATGCGCAAGATCCTGCGGCATGTCGCGCAGAATGTTGATCAACTGCAAACCTTTGCCGTAAGCAATTCCCAGGCGAATCATTTCACCCTCATCGGATTTGGAAAAACGATCACCCATCGTCAGGTATCCGAGCCTCGTCCAAAAATCCCCCACGCAGCCGGCCACCCTCCAGGTGTAGTCCTCAAGCTCGGCATCGCTGGCCAATGCCACCGGGCTCGCTCCTTCAGAAGCTCCAAATCGCTGAAGGTCGAGCCTTTGCCCATCAATGATGGTCGCCAGCACCTCACGCACCAAGCTGGCCTCGACTCCCGGCAAACGCCGTAAAGCCGCCAAACAATCACCCACCGCTTCGAGCAGTCGCCGCTCGCGCGGATCCGTCACGGCATTGAGCACCTGCATCGACCAACGCGGCACCCCATCACCCACAGCCACCTCACGCGCAAATTCATCCAAGCATTCAAGCCGCTGAGCAACCCCAAGCGCCAAGCTGTCCGCCAGGGTGTCACTGGTCCTTGCGAGCAAATACCCCAGACTCGCCGCATCACGCATCGGCACCGGCAATAGACGCAAGCTCAGATAAAACGAGCGCGACACCCCCTGCAACAAACGCCTGTAACCCGCACTTCGCACTGTGCGCACAACCTAACACCCCACCCCCTAGCCGCAAGCCCATTGCCGTACCGGATTACGGATTGCCATTTTAACGAAAACCGACTACACAATCATACCACAACACGCACTTCCTTGCTCGGAAGCCAAGCAACTGAAATGAATAGTTCTGGCGAAATCGCGTCCAACATTGGCCAGCTCCATTGCGATTCGGGGTATTCAGACGCGTGTTCGGATGCTCACGATGAAGATTGGGCGCTCATCACCAAGGCCCAACAGGGGGATCTTGCATCCTACGATGCGCTGGTCACCCGCCATCGGGGCCGGATATTTGCTATGATTCGTAACATGATCCACAACGAAGCTGATGCATGGGACCTCTCCCAAGAGGTCTTCATCAAGGCTTGGCATGCACTGCCACGCTTCGAGGCAAGGGCGCGCTTCACCACCTGGATCTACCGCATCGCCCATAATGCGGTCTACGACTGGAATCGCAAACGCCGCATCGAGAGCGTCGGCGAACTCGACGACAATCTCTTCAACAGCGAGCAAATCGACCCCGCATCCAACACTACCCCCAGTGCGAACGCCGCTCCCGACGACTCACTGGCCCAAAGCGAATTGCGCGTGAAAATCGAACGCGCCCTCGCCAAGCTTTCTGATGAACACCGCCAAGTTGTGATCCTCAAGGATGTCCAAGGGCTTTCCTACAAGGAGATTTCCACCATCATGGAAACCAGCCTCGGCACGGTGATGAGCCGGCTTCACTACGCCCGACAGAAACTCCAAACCATGCTTCAAGATGAATACGCCGCCAGATGATGTCACGCTGGCCCTCTGGCTGGAGGATGAACTCCACGGCGATGAATTCGCCGCGGTCGAAGCGTGGGCGCGAACCCAGCCGGACCAAATCGCCATGCGCGAATCGGCTCGCAAATGGAAGGCCATGGTCAAGTCGGCCATTCCCGCCGTTGAAGAACCACCCTACCCGGATTTCTTCAACAAACGCATTGCCCAGCACATCAAGCGACACGAAGCGCAACAAACCGAAACAAGAGCGCAAAACACGATCCCGTTCTGGCGTAAATTCACCCTTCCGCTCGCCGCCTGCGCCGGCATGGCTTTCACCTTCTGGCTTGGCATCCACTCGCGGTCGATCCCGGTCGTCGAGACGATCGCCGAAATGACCGCCACCGACGAATTGATCCAACTCGCCGAAGCAAACGACAGCCCGCCCGCCACCGTTTACACTCCCGAAAATGGCGTCCGCGCCGAATGCTTCGAAAGCGAAACCGCCTCCGCCACCGTGGTCGTTCTCGACGGACTCGCAGCCATTCCGGACACGACCGACCTCACCCGTCAGACCGCCGCCACGGAAACCCCTCGGGAAATCGACTCGACCGCGCACGCCGACCTGCCCGCCAGCAAGGATACGAAACCATGAGCTCAAGTTTTCCAAAGCTGATCGCTGCAATGCTGTTCCTCGCCATCCACGGCGGGGTTCAGGCGATTGAGGATCCGGGCCGCACCCGCATCGCAGAACTTCGCGTCACGGTCTACCACGCCACCAATGGCGACCCAAACGCTGCCGGACCCCGCGCCCTCCCCGTGCCTCACATGACCAGCTCGCGCTTCAGCAACGAAGAATGCCTCCGCTTCAAACACTATCGGCAAATCGGCCGCGATGTGAGCCCGCTGCTCCGCAGTTATGAAAGCTGGTCCCAACCGCTCAAGCCGTCCGAGGAAGTGATGCTGCGCGTCGAAGCCCAAGGCCAACCCACCAAAAAATCCGCCCAACTCGACCTCGAACTTTGGCTCAGCCAGAAAAAAATCCTCAAGATGGATGCCAAACTCGAGGACACCAAACCGCTCTATGTCCTAGGCCCGGAATGGCGCGACGGCCGCCTCATTATCGCCATCAGCCTTGCACCTCACAGCAAGCGGCGGTAGGACTGAAGCATGATCCGTATCGCCTGCATGCTGCTGGCACTCGCCACCGGCACCCACTCGGCCACACTTCAGTTCGCCGAAACTCTGCGCGAAGTTCACGCCCCTGCCGACGCAAAAACCGTCACCACGGATTTCAACTTCACCAACCGCTCCAACAAGCCGGTCACGATCTCCCGCTACGAATCGGCCTGCTCGTGCATGAAGGTCGAAATCAGCGATGCAAAACTCCGCTACGCCCCCGGCGAATCAGGCACCATCCGCGCAGAATTCGACATGGGAAATTTCTCCGGCGAAGTCGACAAAACCATTGCCCTCTGGGTCGAAGGCGACCCGAAAGACAAACCCTCCATCACACTCATCGCCCGCGTCCACATTCCCGTCGTCATCGCCATCGAACCCAAAACCTTGAAGTGGCCGCTCAACGGCAAGGCTGATGCGCAAACAATCCGCATCACGATAAACGACCCCAAACCCATTCACATCACCAAGATCAGCAGCTAATCGCAAAGTTTCCGCCACGAACTCAAGACCATCAAAGACGGCAAATCCTACGAACTCGTGGTGACACCACTCGACCTAAGTCTGCCCGCCCTCGCGATTTTTCGCATCGAAACGGATGGCACACTCGCCAAACACAAAACCCAACAAGCCTTCGCCGTAGTGCGAAAACCCAGCTCCTCGGAAAACGAAAACAAAAAATGAGGACCCGCTCCCAACTCGCGATCATTGGCTCCATTTCGCTCGCCGCCGCCGGCCTCACTTATCTGATTAGTGGTCCCCCCACACGCAGCCACCTTTGCGATCCCGCCAACCGCAAGCCGGATGAAATCTGCCTGTCGGAAATCAGTGACCCAAACGGCCTGCTCTGGGTCGACGCCCGCTCACGCGCCGCATGGCAAAAAAATGGCCTTCCCGAATCCATCCTCTGGAACCTCGACCCCGCTGAAGACATGCAGGCCTTCGAATCCAACAACGCCGAAAAAATCGCATCCGCCCGTCTGGTCATCATCTACTGCAGTGATGAAAACTGCGGCATCAGCCGCCAAGTCGCCGAGCGCATCCGCAAACTCGACCTCGGCCCGCAAGTCCTCGTCCTCAACGGTGGCTGGCGCGCGCTAAAGGAAGCCGGACGCGTTGGGGATTGATCGCCGACCCTCACGCACCAGATTTCCAACACGTCACAATTTCGGCAGAAAATCATCGGCTCGTTTGAATTGGATTTTAAAAAACAAAACTTCCAACAACACGCCATCACGCTACGCCTGCAAAGCACCGCAACCGCGTACTCAAGCATCACAATTGCCCTTGCGGACACGTGGAATCCCAGCCATTTTGACTAATCACAAACCAATTTCCATGGAGTTCTCAAAATTGAGATTCAGCCGCCAAAGATCCATCCAAGGATTCACCCTTGTGGAAATGCTGGTTGTCATCGCCGTCATTACGATCCTCATGACGGCTGGCGCCATCGGCTTGGGCAACATGGGAGGCAAAGGAGTCACCAGCGCAGTCGCTTCAGCCGAATCTTTGTTTGATGAGGCACGATCAATCGCTGTCAGCCAAGGCACCCGCGCCCGAGTTCTAATCGCCTTGGATCTCACAAACAATCCTCAAGAAAATCTGCGAAAAATGGTGGTGATATCGGAACCACGCAGTCCGGACGGCACGCCCATAGCCAATAGCTGGATACTCTCCAGTCGCGGCATCGTTCTACCCGAACAGGTATTCTTTAGCCAAACCTACAGCTTCAGCGATCAAACGACCAAAACAGCCTTCGATGAATCGTCGGAAATGTCGCTTAACTCCCCAGCATTCAAATCGGCTTTCACGGGAAGGTATCGATTTTACGAGTTCAACGCCGAGGGAATCTGCCAAACCCCGGGAGCAAGTTTTGTCATCGCTACCGGCGCGAGGGGATCCGCGACCGAGCGTCCACGGCTTACCGCCTCCGCTCTGCGCGACTTCGGAGGCTTTGTGATATGGCGCAACGGTCAAACGGCGGCATTTCGCAGCCCAGAACAAATCCACGATGATATCAAAACGATCAAATCCGGAGCCCAGTTTTAACTCATGAAACCCTCCGCCACTCGTCGCCGCGGCTTTACACTTCTTGAGACGGTCATCGCCATCGGCGTGCTGGCCGTGCTTCTCACGGGCTTCATGGTGGTTTTCACCCCAGCAGCCGACGGCATCCGCAAATCCATCAACACCGAACACGCCGACCGCCTTGCATCCGCACTCGAACAGGAATTGGTGAATGTGCGACCAAAACAGACACCCACCACGATCACCAACGGATTCAGCAAAGCATTCGAGTGGATCAAGAATTCCAACAACGCAACTGACGCCATTTTAGTTTATCAATATAGGGGAAAAATTTCCAGCTTCAGAGACGACGGCACCCCCGTACCCGAACCTTCACTCGCCGATAAATTGCCAGGCAAGGATTACATTGTAGTTCCCGTGGTTCGCCGCACCACTGATACCACCATTGATACAAAGCTTACTGAGGATTTAGCAGCCATCGAGGGAGCGGTTTACATCGTAAAATGCACTCAATTGAGATACAATGGCACCAGTTTGATCAAAGGCACCCCTGGAACCATCGCGGATCCAAAAACTGGGGCATCAATCGCATCAGCTGATCTTTATCCAGCAACAACGCTGTCATTCGTTGCTGAATTCCACATGACGCCAATTAGATCCGCGTCCTACTTTTCAGGGGCAACATTTACAACGGACTTTGCCAACTTGAGAAATCCCGTCTTCACACGCCACCTTTCGATTCGCCGATAACTCTCAAATTCAATCATGCTCGCCACACGAACCAACTTGAGACGCGGCTTTACCTTGATGGAACTGATGGTTGCCATGGCCATCACGACGATCATTGTCACGGTGTTGATCTCAGTGACTTCGATTGCAATGGATACTTGGAATCGAAGTCGTTCGGAATTGCGGGCCTCCCGCCAGGCAAAGGAGATGATCGATACCATGGCTCGCGATTTTGAAGGCCTGGTCATTCGCCGAAACAACCCCCATGAATGGCTCACGGCCAATCACACTTCAAACAGCACCACTGGTATCGGCGACAATCTGAAAAGCACCAGCGCATCTAAACTCATTTTTTTCACCGCAGCCACCGATCGCTACAACGGAGCAATCGGAGAAGCTGCCGACCTTGGCGGAGAGGTTTCATGCGTGGCTTACAAACTCGATTACAAAGACCCGGTAGGCCCGACTGGTTCCGCTTTCAAAACATTCGTGCTCAACCGCTTGCTCGTAAATCCCAATGATACTTTGAACGATTTGCTTGGAAAAACCGATTTGGAAACGGCTTTTTCAACACACGATTCGAAACTTTCAGATCAGGAGAATTTCCTTTGTGAAAATGTCTTCCAGTTTTCCGTCACATTCCATCTGCAGGTCACCAAATCCGACGGCACTTCGGTAACGGTCCCCATAGCACTCGGTAGCGCAAGTGGTGCCAGAACCACCAAATCTTTCAAAGTCAACGGCACAGAAATTGTCTGTGACGCAACCGGCGGCGCATCAGGCGGCACAACCGTTACGGCCGCGGAGATCAAGGCGGGCCGCGTTGCTGCCGTGGAGCTGTCGCTGACCATCCTGACGGACTTCGCGATCGATCAGCTCAAAAACCGCTCCTTCAACGATGCCCAAAAGGCGGATTTCCTCGCGAAGCATTCCTACCAGTACATCAAGCTGGTGCAAGTGCCCGGCACTTAGCAAGTGAACGGATCCCACGCGGGATGCGGTGCTTTTGGCTGAGACTTGTTGCATGAGGCCTCGAGCCTTTCCCACAATCCCCCATGGTCAGCCACTTTCCACTTTCCCCTCACAGGCTGCGCCTCTAAGTTCCTGCCGCGATGAGCAATTGTGGTCCAAAAATGAGAATGGATCCCGTATTACACCGGGACAAAAAACCCTCATGGATCAAGGTCCGCCTGCCGAGCAACCCAGTATTCTGGTCGACGAAGTCGCTGATCACCGACCTTAAGCTCGTTACCGTTTGCGAAGAGGCGCAATGCCCAAACCGCTGGGAGTGCTGGAGCCAAGGCACCGCGACTTTCATGATCGCCGGTGAAAAATGCACCCGCGCCTGCGGATTCTGTGCGGTCAAAACCGCACGCCCCGATGCCCTCGAAGCGGACGAGCCGCAACGCGTCGCCGAGGCCACCCAACGCCTCAACCTGCGCCATGTGGTCATCACTGCCGTTGCCCGCGACGACCTGCGCGATGGCGGTGCCGAGCATTTCAAACAAACCATCGAGGCAGTCCGCACTGCCAATCCGTCGATCATCATCGAAGTGCTCGTACCCGACTTCAATGACCGCGACTGGGCTCTGCAAATGGTGATGGATGCACGACCCCACATCTTCAACCACAACATCGAAACGGTCGAACGCCTCACCCCGCTTGTTCGCTCACGCGCGCAATATCAGCGCAGCCTCAGTGTACTGAAAAAAGCGAAAGCCATGGTCGATGGCAAAGTCGCGACCAAAAGCGGCATCATGCTCGGCCTCGGTGAGCGACGCGACGAAATCCTCCGCGCCATGGACGATCTCCGCGAGCACGATGTCACCGTGCTCACCCTGGCCAGTACCTCCGCCCCACGCCCAAGCATCTACCTGTGGTGGAGTACATCGAACCCGCCACCTTCGACGAATATCGCGAAATTGCCCTCCAAAAAGGCTTCCGCCATGTCGCCAGCGGTCCGCTTGTCCGCAGCTCTTATCATGCGGCCGATTTCCGCCCCGAACTCGATGTGATCGAGGCCATCGAAGCGGATGTTCGCGCCAGCAAAGGTCTCGAGATCGGCCCGGAACACCTGCGTTTGCCCAAATTGAAAAGCGGATTGGCAAAGGACCTGAGCTGATCCATGAACCACTGGCTGATCAAATCCGAACCCGACGTTTTCTCCATCGCGGACCTTGAACGCGTCGGGCGCGAACCCTGGACCGGCGTCCGCAACTACCAGGCCCGCAACTTCATGTGGCGCGACATGAAACCTGGCGACCTCGCGCTATTCTATCACTCAAACGCCAAACCCTCCGGCATCGCAGGCATCGCCAAAGTCGTTGGCAATCCCTATCCCGACTTCACCCAGTTCGATCCGAAAAGCGAATACTTCGACCCAAAATCAACGCGCGAAAATCCGCGCTGGTGGCTTGTCGATTTCGAGTTCGTCGCACGCTTCAACGAAATCATTCCGCTCGACACACTCAAGCAGGACCCCGAACTCTGCGAAATGATGGTCTGCCAACGCGGCACGCGACTTTCGATCAACCCGGTTAGCGCCACACATTTCAAACGCGCCTGCAAACTCGGCGGATTCAAAGCGCTCTAAGCTCACACCGCGCGCAAGGTCTCAAGGTAACCATCCAGGGCCATCAAGCCCATGCGGCGGGTCGCATCGGCAGACGGCAAACGCATGCCGACGCTAAATCCACAAATCATCGAAACAAAAAACGGTGCCTCGACCGCCGGTTGGATCGAACGATGAATCCAGCCCGCCAACTTACCCTTTTCGAGCAACGCCGCAAAGCCACCGCGCCAAATTTCGAAAACCTCCTCCAAGCCAGCTGCCATCACTGCGTCGACAGACCCCATCTCCGCCGCCATCAACACCAACCCAGCCAACTCGTCATTCGCAGTCATTTCGGTCAAACGAATCCGACAAAACGCCTTCAATCCATCAAGCGAACCAAGCTCCACCATCGGCTCTACCCAACGCCTACGAATCTCATCCGCAACCACCTCGTTCACCCACGCAAGCCCCAGACTCCGCTTGTCGGCAAAATGGTGAAACAAGGCCCCCTTTGTCAGCCCCGCAGTTTCTACGATCCCACCCAAGCCCGATGCGGCATAACCGCTTTTGGTAAATTCCTCCCCCGCCACCTCAAGAATACGCCGCCGCGTCACCACCGGTTGCCTTTTGCGCTTTTCCATGCAAACTACATACCGACCGGATGGAATACGCGCAAGGGTTTTTCCAAACAGCAACTCAATAGCTGTTGGAAAGCCTTGATACCAGAGCCTCCCCCGCCCTTTCGAGCGCATCGGGAAGGGCGTTGTTGCGCGCGGTTTGCAGATTGGAGGTCACAAAAAACTGACTGGTACCGACATTCGATCCGGAGCTGAGGACCTTGCCTCGATCGCGCGCGTCACGAAGGCTCCATTCAAGAGTCACCGCATTGCTCAACTGCTCGGGCAGGGCGGTATCGCGACGATTGCCAAGAAGCAAAGAGTAGGCAATCGAAGCCACACGCCCCTCCAACACCGCATCGGCCTCATCCAAACTGGTGATGCGATAGGTGCCGTCGGTCGTGAAGGCGTTAACCACTGCCGAGGTCGCCAATGCTTCGGCGCGCGGGTGAAATGACTGATTCGAAAACATCGGCACATGGATGTTTTTCACTTTGGCCAAAGCCGGTGGTTTGTTGACGCCCAAGCGATAGCCGGCGCACGAAGAGCACATGACGGCAACCAATGCCGACGCAAAAATCAGGTGGAGTGGACGCATCATTCGCCAAGTTCCTTAAGTCGGGCTTTTGCGGCATTGCGAATCTTTTCATCTCCCGAACGCCGAGTGATGTCGCGGTAGTAAACCTTTGCGCTCTCGATCTTACCTGTCTTGAGATAGAACTCAGCAATGTCGTACGAGCGTTGCAAATCCTGCCCGGCAACCCCTTGCAAGTGACGGCGCGCCTCAGCGTTGCGCGAGTGAGCAGGATACTGGATCAGGTAATCATTGAATGCTTCACGCGCGAGATCGAGGTTTGCCTGATTCTGGTTTCCGCGTTTGGCTTCATCCATCAGAATCACCCCGACTTGGAAGAGTGCCTCCGGCGCCTCGGGGCTATCCGGTTGCTCGCGCACCAACTCACGATATGCGGCGATGGCCTCTTTGCCTTTGCGCTTGGATTCGTAAAGCCGCCCCTTGGTAAAATGCGCCTTGGAGGCAACCCTCGACTTCGGCGCATGCGTGCGCAGTTTGTCGAGCATCTCAACCGTTTTCTCCAGCGAAAGCTTCGACTTGATGCCGAGGAAATTCGTTTTGATCTGACCCTCCGCAGCGCTTTGGGCCATGCTCACCTGGCGCTTGAGCACGGTGGAATACATGTTGCTGCCGGGGTAGCGTGCGAGAAATTTGTCGTACGCGTTGAAGGCTCCGAGAATGTCGCCTTTTTCCTCGAGCAGTTGCGCTTGGCGATAACGCGCCATCTCCGACGATTTGGCAAAGGGATACTGGCTTGCTGCTTTGTCGTAAAACTTGATCGCGCGCCGACGATTACCCGAATCATCGGCCTGCTTGGCCTTTTGATAAACTTCCTCGCCCTTGGCTGCTGCTGCGCGAGTGTCGCCCGCAAGAATCGGCACGTCGGAATCATTTCCGCATGAAACCAACAAGATCGCAAAACCCGCCAAACAAAGTGCTGTACGCCAATTCATTGCCACGAGCATAAGCGCCGCGCGAGCCTCGGAAAGCCCAAAAATTCGCACGGCCAATTCATTTGCCAAGCTCGCCCGAGCGTCGAGTCGCCGCCGCTACAGCCTCAATCAATGCCGACCGCAAGCCGTGCTTCTCCAACTCCGCCAATCCGGCAATCGTAGTCCCACCAGGCGATGTGACCATGTCCTTGAGCACCGCAGGATGCTCACCGGTTTCAAGCACCATCGCGGCCGCACCCCACACGGTCTGCGCCGCCAAACGGATCGCATCCGCACGAGGCAGGCCCGCCTTCACTCCACCGTCCGCAAGCGCGTCGATTACCAGATACACATAAGCCGGACCACTGCCCGAAAGCCCGGTCACCGCATCCATCAGGCGTTCCGGCACCTCAACGGCGAGCCCGACCGAACTCAAAATTTGCTTAGCCACATCCGCATCCGCAGGGGTGGCCAAATGACCCATGCAAAAACCCGAGGCCCCTTTGCCTACCGCAGCAGGCGTGTTGGGCATCGCTCGCACCACCCGTGCTTTACCGTTGGCCGCTTGCTCCAAAGCCGAAAGCTTGACCCCCGCCGCAATCGATATGACCAGCGGCGATGACTTCGACACCGACACCAACAACTCAAGCGCCGCACATGCGTCCTGCGGCTTGGTGCACAACAAAACCACATCGCACTCGGCCAAGGCCGAAATTTCCTCTGCAGCTTTGGCACCCGTCACTCCCGCAAAATGCTCGCGCGCGGCCTTGACCGGATCAATGCCTGTGACCGCCGATGCCGCCACCACACCGGAGCGAATCGCTCCCGCTACAAACGCTGTGCCCATCTTGCCGCAACCAATGATCCCAAGCTTCATGCGCCAAGACTACTTCGCCGCGCCGCGCCCACGCCAGCATCATTTTGATTGGTTAAAAGCCGAAATTTGCTCAATCATATGGCATGAAGTCACTCCCGCTACGGCTGCTTGGCGCCATGATGCTTCTATCGCACCACGCCATAGGCGAGGCCTTGCCGGAGCCGGAGAAGACGATTCCCAATGCGGTCAAGGCTTTGAGCGCACCATCGCTCGCGGGCGTACCGGAAAGCATCGCGACCGCCGTGTCCACCGCCAGCGAGTCGGCCCAATCACACGTCAAATGCGGCCTCAGCCATCTGCACTTCGGATGGGAATTCGAAGCCTGCCGACACTTTGCCGCAGCCATTCGCGAGGACCCCGAATGCTTGCTCGCCCATTGGGGCATGGTGATGGCATTGCTCGAACCCACTCCGGAAACATTCGCCAATCGCAATGCCGCGGCCGAGCGCATGATGTCACTCATCGAATCCGGTATCGGCACGCCGCTCGAACGCGACTATGCCTACGCATTGCTCAAGCACCTTGCCGAAGGGCCCTTGGCCTCAGCCGACGCATTCCGAAAAATCGTGGGCCACTTCCCCAACGACATGCAGGCGGGTGTACTCACTGCGCTCTTCACGCGCAGCGGATACGATATCATGGGCGAGCCGACGCCCGACCAAGAATTCGCAGAGAAAATGCTGCGCGATTGGATGTACAAAACACCGGGGAATCCGGTACCGCTTAATGCCCTCCTCATCGTCCGCGCCGAAGCCCCAAAGCTGGATGATACGCTCCCCTACGCCCGCGCACTTTGCGCCACCCATCCGGATTACGCCCCTTTTCAATACCTGCTCGGCCACTACGAATGGCGTTGTGGCAATCACGAGGAAGCTCTCGACGCCTTCACCAAAGCCGCCTCGCTGTTTGAGAAATGGATGCAGGAAAACAAAATCACCCTCGCTGACTGCCCGGAATGGCTCGATGCGATGAACTACCGGATTGTCACGCTCAACTCCATGGGGCGCCGACAGGAGGCGTTTGAAGAAGCCCTCAAACTCAGCGAAACCCCGCTGCCCGCCGATCGCCCAAGCTCCCCCGGAATACAAACATTCTGGTGGGAAACAAAAACTCTGCCCGCACGTCTCGCACTCGACTCAGGCATCATTCCAAATTCCATCCCACGTGAAAAATTACTGCCCACCGCCAGCTTCACCAAGGCATTGATGAAACAAACGCTCGCCCACTGGTGGATCAACGGGCTGCGCATCACACTCGAGGCACATCGCCAAATCGAAGCCGGCGAAATCGATCAAGCCCGCAACACCATCAACGCCCTTACCCAACACGGCGAAATGATGACCAACAGCCAGAAGATTGCGGCCGAATCGGGTGAACGCTCGGAATGGAACCGCGCATTTCGCGCCCTCGAATTGCTCACCGCCGAGGCAAGGGGTAGGCTCGCGTTCGCAGGCCCCAAAGATGGCCGCAACCTAGCTTACAATTGGTTCAACGCCGCATGCGACCGACAAACGCAAACCCCGATGATGAAGCCACCCATGGTGCTCACACCGATGGCAGGACAACTTGGCGAATACTTCATCGCATGCGATCAACCATCCGAGGCGGTCGAAGCCTTTGAAAAAGCACTCGCAGTCTTTCCCAACGACTCACGGCTCCTCGAAAGGCTGCGCTCGGCACGCAACAAGCAAAGCAAGCCCGCCACACCCGCAAGCGATCCAGCCAAGCAGACGGATCGCTGAATCGACAAAGTAAATGGTAGAGCGACACGGCCTCGCGGTGCCGATTCAATAGGCAGGGACCTTAGTCCCAAAAGGTCCGTTGTTGGGTGCATGGTTATCGAAGAATCGACTTCTTCAAGCGAGCGCGGGCATCTTTCCCGCATTGGCGCCTGCGGTCGGGCTCACGGCGCCGCAGGGCCGCTTCGCCCTACCGGGTCAAGACGCAAGACTTCAAGAATCAAGAGGCAAGAAGGAAGGAGCGGTTGGGTTTTGCTATTTCAAAACATGGAGCGGGACGCTCCAGCATGATGAAAAAATGACAAAAACTTCACTTTTACCCTTGCACTCGCGGGGGGGGGGACAGGGTAGCCTTTCACTTCATTTTCACCTGCACCATGAAAACACCAAGCCTCCTCACCCTCGCGGCCAGTGCCGCGCTCATCACCAGCGCTTCGGCCACCGTCACTATCGACTGGGTGACCGTCGGCCATGCTGGTAATGCGGCCCAATCAGAGAGTAATCGCGCGCATTCTTTTATTGAAGGCGACGGTTTTGGTGCTGTCGGCTACGAGTACCAGATCGGCAAGTACGAGGTGACCAACGCCCAGTATGGCGCGTTCCTCAATGCCAAAGCGGCGACTGACAGCTACGGGCTCTACAACTCCAACATGGCGAGCTACGGCATCACCCAAGGCGGAGTCGATGGCAGCTACACTTACAGCGTGACCGATGGATTGGAAAATCGGCCGGTAGTCTATGTTTCTTGGTTCGATGCGGCGCGCTTTTCGAACTGGATCGCGAATGGCCAAGGCAATGGTGACACCGAAGACGGTTCCTACTCGCTCTTGGGCGCGACCAGTGGAGTCTT
>JAPOLH010000037.1 GCA_029977225.1 Verrucomicrobiaceae bacterium
ATCTCCCACCCAAGCACCATGTCACTTTACTTATGGATCGCGATCGGCAGCGGCCTCGGCGGTGTCGCACGCTTCGGCCTTTCGGCATGGCTTGCAACGCGCTTTGGCGAAACATTTCCCTGGGGCACTTTCGCCGTGAATGTCACAGGCTGTTTCATTATCGGGTTTTTCGCCACGCTCACAGGGCCTGACGGAAGGCTCATCGGCGATGCCACGCAGCGGCATTTTTTCATGACCGGATTCCTCGGCGGCTTCACCACATTTTCAACGCTCAGCCTCCAAAGCCTCAACCTCGCCCGCGACGGACAGTGGCTGATGTCTGCCGCCAACGCCGTCGGCTCTCTCGTTGCATGCCTGATCGCCGTGTGGCTCGGCCACATCGCCGCACAAGCCATCAATCCGCTGAAAGGACCTTGATCCGCTAGGGAAGAAGCAAGGCTTCATGAATGCAGCGGGAGCTTAAACAACCATCAATATAGACGAATCTTGAATGGCATGGCCGTAGCGAATAGCGGCAATCAAGACCCGAGAGCAGAAGTTACCTCTTCATTTTCTTCCCTTGAAACTGAATTGCCTTCGCTTCGCTCCGACCATGGCGGTCTGGCTTCGCCATTATTGAAGGTCGCTAAAGCTTCCGCAGCATTCTTGAATCTTGAAACTTCTTTCAATTTTCACTCCCGCCCTTCTTCCTTCACGCGGATGTACTTGCGGAAGATCAGCAAGCCCATTGGCGCGACCAACACCATTAGGCCAATGATGAGCCACATCATGCCGGGATCACGCGGACCTTCCTCAGGGCAATATTTTGCCAGCAAGCCACCGAATGCCGCGCCAGTGATGAGCTTGCCGATGAGCAAGGGCACATACGAAAGCGAGGCGTAGGAAGCCTCCTGACCCTTCGGCGCGATCGATGCGGCATACTCGTAAACGCGCGGCGAATAAAACGCTTCGCCGACCGAGAACAAAACCTGCCACAGCACGATCATGATGTAGTACGGATGCACCGCGCCTTTGAGCTCCATGTAGCCGGTGCCGATGACCTTACCCAGCCAGCCATCCGCCATGCCTTGGAATGCAGTTGTCGGCAGCGCGATAAAAACAAAAGAGAATGCGGTGATAAACCCTCCAAGGATCACCATCGAGTAAGCGGAATACTTGCGGGTCAAGACCCCCACCACCGGTGCCAGCAGCAAAATGAGAATGCCATTGATCGCATTGAATCGGCCAACCCGCGCCTCAGGCCCAAGCTCCTGCAAGGCAAATGGCGGCAACACATAGTCCATGACATTGAAGACCACCTTCAAAAATCCGATCATGAAGAGAAAGATCAGCAGGCGGTAAAAACCCGACTGTTTAACCAGCCCACCAAATAGCCCGACGATTTCAGAACACGCATGCGATACGCTGCCGGCCACCGTCCGCTTCACCGCATCTGCCTCAATTTCTTTTTCAGTGCGCCCAAGAAGCAGAATCAATGGAAACATCAGACATTCGATCGCAAAGCTCACCAGCAACAACACCCGGTAATCGCTCAAGCGTGCATTCATCAGCGGCAAATGCACACCACCGCCGGTCTGCAAGGATTCGCGCACGCCATCGAAAATGAAATACGCTACCATGAAGCCGAGGTTCATCAATGCGTAAAACAGCGAGAATGCCACCGACCGCTGGCTCGGCGGCGAATAACGCCGCAAGGCCGCCACCAACACCGGCGTGCACAAGGCCTCACCCAAAGCCAGCGGAAAAAGACCGCACACCAAGGCAACCCACGGCTCGGTCGCGACCACCATCACCAATCGCGTCACCACACAAAAACCCACCCCGATCAACAGCGTCCGCCGCAAGCCCAGCGCATCGGTGATCGATCCGGCAATCAGCGTCATCAGCGACATCACGATCGACCACCCGGCGATCAGCGCGAGCGCGCTCTCCTTACTAAGGCCCATGTCGTTGGCGAGCCACAGCACGAGCGTGATGTTCAAAATCTTGTACGCGGTGACGCTCAGAAACTTGAGCCCGAAAGTGAATCCTACCTCCTTCGGCGCCCCCTTGAGTTGCAACAAGGCAAACAGACTCACGCCAAATATCGACGCACCAATCGCCACCGCCGGCACCAATCCGAGATTCAATTTACCCTGCGCAAGGTAGCCGACCAGACCGCTCACCAAGATGAGCCCGATCATTCGCACGGTCATACCCCACCATGTAACCGCCGACTCATTGATGGGCTTATCCATGATTCAGGATCGGAAAATTTGAAAAATCATCCAGGGCTCAATGCCCTTCGCCCTTGGCCATCAGCTCGGCCTCTTCCTCGTGCGAGTGGATCAGCAGGCTTACCTGCACCCCTTCGCGCTCGGCGGCGATCTTGAGCACATTGCGGATCGCCGACGCGGTGAACCCATTGCGACCGATGAGCATCGCGACATCCGCCTTGGCCAGCACCAACTTGAAGCGAACCTTCTTAGGGGCGATTTCAGCCACTTTCAGCTGCGCTTGCCCGGGCTCATCGATGAGCTTGACGGCCACATATTGCAGGAAATTCCTGAGTCTTTCGGTGGTCGGTTCCATGCCGCCTAACATGCACGCCATCGGGCCCGACGCAAGCCCGCGTTGCAGTTGCCCTAAACATCGGAAATCAAAGCTCAACGCTTGCCAGCCGCCGCAGTGCTCTCCATCTTCCCGCGCATGTCACGCAAGCATCGCATCACCATTCTCGCAGGGGACGGCATCGGTCCAGAAGTCATGAACGGAGCCATCCGCATCCTCGATGCCGTTGAGACAAAGTTCGGTTTCACGGTCGAGCGCAGCGAACACCTCGTCGGCGGTGCCGCGATCGATGCCACCGGCCACCCGTTGCCACCCGAAACCCTCAAGGCCTGCGAGCAAGCAGACGCGATTCTGTTTGGATCGGTCGGCGGACCGAAATGGGAAAACCTCCCGCCCGACATCCAACCCGAACGCGGTGCGCTCCTGCCACTGCGCAAGCACTTCGGACTCTTCGCCAACCTTCGTCCCGGCGTTTGCCTCCCCGCCCTCACCCACGCCTCACCCGTGAAGCAGGAACTCATCGCCGATGGCTTCGATGTCCTCTGCGTGCGCGAACTCACAGGCGGCATCTATTTCGGCTCGCCGAAAGGTCGCCACGAAGAAAATGGCGAACCGGTCGCGCTCGACACGATGATTTACAAAAAGAGCGAGATTGAGCGCATCGCCCGCGTCGCATTCACCGCCGCGATGGGTCGCAAGAAACAACTGCTCTCGGTCGACAAATCCAATGTGCTCGCCTCATCGGTGCTGTGGCGCGAGACAGTGATCGAAATTTCCCGCGAGTTCCCCGAAGTGCAACTCTCGCACATGTATGTCGACAATGCCGCCATGCAGTTGATCCGCCGCCCCGGATCCTTCGATGTGCTGGTGACCGAAAACCTCTTCGGCGACATCCTTTCGGATGAAATGGCGATGATTTCTGGTTCGCTCGGCATGCTGCCCTCGGCCTCGCTCGGACGCCAAGGCGACAATGGACTCTATTTCGGCATGTACGAACCTTCCGGCGGATCGGCGCCCGACATCGCGGGCCAAGGCATTGCCAACCCGATTGCCCAAGTGCTCTCGCTCGCCATGCTGCTGCGCTTCTCACTCGGCGAGAACACCGCCGCCGAAGCAATCGAAAACGCTGTGGCAAAAACCATCGCCGATGGATTCCGCACCGGCGACATCGCCACCGGACGCGATGGCGAAACCAAGGTCGGCACCCAAGCCATGATCGAAGCCATCCTCGCACGCTTCTGATCGCGCGCGAAAACTTCGCTCAACGCTTGGTCAACGCGGCAGCGTAAAACCCATCGAATCCATCACGGGCGGGTGAAATGATCCGCTCTTCGATGAGCTCGTATCCGCCACCGGCAAGGATCGAATCCACCGCCGCGCGGTTCTCCGATGGCAAAATCGAGCAAGTGGCATACACCAATCGGCCGCCAGGCTTGAGCATCGCAGGGTAGCTTGCGAGCAGCTCTTTCTGAATCGACCTCACCCGCTCGAGCTGTGCGGGCTTGAGCCGCCACTTGAGGTCGGGCTGACGCCTCAATGTTCCCAGCCCCGAGCATGGCGCGTCGATCAACAAGCGATCAGCCACTTCCGCAAAATCGACAGGCGTGGTTTCGATGATCTCTTTGCCCTTCACGCACGAAGCTCCTGCCCGTTTCGCGCGGCGTTCAAGTTCGGAAAGTTTTTTCACATCCACATCCATGCCAAAGACCCGGCCGTCGTTGCCCATCAACGCAGCCAAATGCAATGCCTTGCCACCCGCACCCGAACACGCGTCGATGACTCGCTCTCCAGCCTGCGCCGCAAGCATCGGCGCAATCATTTGAGATCCGGCATCCTGAATCTCCACGCGTCCATCAAGCCTCAATGGCTTCGGCAATGACTTACCCCGCGCCAACACCAAAGCATCGGGCAAACCCTCGACCGCCGAGGCCTCAACCCCCTGCGATGCAAGCCATCCAATCGCCTCCTCGCGCGTGGTCTTGAGCGTATTAACCCGCAAATACACCGGTGCCCGTTGGTTGAGCGCGGCAATTTCCTGATCCCACGCATCGCCAAGTTCCTCCGCTCCCAAGGCATCAAGCCAATCCGGAATCGATTCACGAATCGCGCGCGGCTGATCGCCAAGTTGCGTCTCACCCAACGCCATTTCCTCTGGGCTCGCGCCTTTGAATTTCCACCACTCGGGAATTTCATAACCCATCCGCCGCCACTGCGCCGCGCACATGGCATCGGTTTCCTCGCTGTCCGCGACAAATCCCAAAGCACGCCGCCAACGCACGACCTCGAATGCGGTCTCAGCAATAAATCCACGATCCCGCTTGCCCCATTTGGGATTGTTCTCAAACGCCTCAGCCAAAGCGTGATCCAAGACGCGGTGCTCTTTGAAAACCAACTTGATGGTTTCCGACGCGGCTTCGGCAAGAATGCGGTGCATTTTCATGAAACGACACCCTTTCCGAAAACCCGCGCCATGGCAATGGAAACGGATCAGCCATTCGGATTCGACATTCTTTCCAACTTGAGGCCTATTGCCCGCATGCCGACCGTCCAAATCAAAAACATCACCTATCACCCATCGATCTGGCCAAAGATGATCGGCGAGGCCTCGCGCGACGCAAAGCCGGGTGATCTCGTGCAAGTGCTCGACAAGGACGGTGGCGTCTTCGGCTGGGGCCTTTGGAATCCGAAGTCTCGCATGCCCTTGCGCATCGTGAGTCACTCGACCGATGAAATCGACGAGTCGTTTTTCGACAATGCAATCCGCCGCGCTGCATCCATGCGCCGTGAAATGCTTGCGCTCGACGATACGACCGAGGCCTACCGCGCGATCCATGGCGATGCCGATTTCATGCCCGGCATCGTTGCCGACAAATTCGCCGATGTGCTCTCGGTGGAAATCACCAACCTCGCCGCATGGCAACGCCTGCCACGCTGGATTCCAATCCTTCACGAATGCCTCGACACCCAACGCGTGGTCATCGGCATCGACGCGGAACTCGCTCGCATCGAAGGCATCCCTCGCAGCGGTGGCGCAACTTCCGACAATGTCCGCTCGGTGAAAATCCGCGAACATGGCATCCGCTACGAAATCGACTTCAGCACCGGCCACAAAACCGGCTTCTTCTGTGACCAACGCGATAACCGCAAACTCTTCGCCTCACACGCCAAGGACCGCTCAGTGCTCGACCTCTGCTGCTACACTGGCGGATTCTCGATCTCTGCCGCACTCGCCGGTGCCAGCGAAGTGACCGCCGTCGATCTCGACGAAACCGCGATCGAAATGGCCAAACGCAACGCCAACCTCAACTCGGCACGCGTGAAGTTCACGCACGCCGATGCCTTCACTTGGATCCGCACCATGATCGAAAACGGTCGCACTTGGGACCTGGTCATCGCCGATCCGCCAAAATTTATCCACGGCCGCGAAGACGAAACTGGCATCGCAAAATACGCCGACCTCAACAAGCTCGCTCTCCAACTGGTCAAACCCGGCGGAATTTATGTCACCTGCTCATGCTCGGGCCAACTCGGCGCCGACGACTTCGAACGCACTGTCATTGCCGCCGCGCACCGCACCAACCGCCGCCTCCAAATCATCCAACGCACCGGCGCCGGCGCCGACCACCCGACGCTCTCAAACTACCCGGAATCACGCTACCTCAAGGTGATCTGGTCGCGCGCGCTTTGATTGAAAATCACCGCGCCCCCACTCAATCGTCGATGCGAATCTCGCTCGGATTCCAGCACGGCTCGGGCATGGTCATTTTTAGCTTCTTCATCGTGTCGAGTACGATTCTTGCCACGCATAGGTTGCGATACCACTTGCGGTCGGCCGGCACGACATACCAAGGCGCATGATCCGTCGATGTTTCGGAAATCACATCCTCATACGCCTTCATGAAGTGATCCCACATGGCGCGATCCGAGAGGTCATCGGGGTTGAACTTCCAATGCTTTTCGGGATTTTCCAAACGCGATTCGAGCCGGCGTTTCTGCTCATCCTTCGAGATGTGCAGGAAAACTTTCACAATCGTCGTACCCTCCTCCGCAAGCATGCGCTCGAAATCGATGACGTGCTGCGTGCGGCGCTTCCAAACCGCGTCGGGAAAAATCTTTTTCACACGCACTGCTATCACGTCCTCGTAATGGCTGCGGTTGAATATCACCAACTCCCCGCGCCGAGGCACCTTCGAGTGAATGCGCCACAGGAAATCATGCGCCAATTCCTCTTCGGTGGGTTTCTTGAACGATCTCACGTGAATGCCCTGCGGATCGATGTGCGAGAAAACATGCTTGATGCAGCCATCCTTGCCACCGGTATCCATCGCTTGCATGACGATGAGGATCCGATGCTTGTTCTGCGCATAGAGAAGCTTTTGCTGCTCCTGAAGCTGTTTCTGCAATTCATTGAACTGCGGCTCATAGTCATCCTTGCCGTTGCCAGCAAAGAGCAATTTATCATCCGTCTCGATCTTGCTGAGATGAACCTTGCTTCCCGGCTTAATCCGGTAGTGTTCCAATGCTCCAGTGACTGGCATGTCCGATCCTATGCCCAGCACACCCCGCTTTGACAAGTCCCGCCTGCAAATGTCACAAACAGCGCGCTTTTGGTGATTGAAACGCGATCCTGCCTGCGGTGTGCTTTGGCAATGGCTCGTCCAAGGAAATCCACCACCAAGCCCGCGCACCCGGAGCAACTCTCGACAGCCATCCACATTGGCGCCAGCGCGGTTTCGATGCTCGTGGCCTCGGGCAACGGCGATGGTACGCTCGAGGCTGTCGATTTCCTCGAACAACCCGCACCGGTCGCCCGCGAAATTTTCAGCCACGGAGCCATCAGCCTCGCTACCACCGAGCGCGTGGTTTCCATCATTCTCGAATTTCAAAAATCCCTCGAAGAACTCGGCCTAAATTCCCACGAGATCACCCGCGCCGCCGTCACCAACATTCTCAGCGAGGCAAAAAATCAGGAAACTTTCATGAACCGAATTCGCGTCGCCTGCGGTCTTCGCCTCGGTGCAATCGATGATGGTGAAATGACGCGCCTGATTTATCTCAAGACCCGCCGTCGTCTCAGTCACTTGCCGGGGATGAAAAAAGGCGCGACGCTCGTGCTCCATGTCGGCCCCGGCAACACACGCGCACTGCTGTTCCAAAACGGCCTCATCACCCGCTACACCAGCTACCGGATGGGCACCCACCGCACCCGCGAGGCAGTCGAAGCATCACATGCCGAAGGCGGCAGCTTGCTGCGTGTGATCCGCGAGCACACCTCCGGCAACATCGCACAGATCAGTCTGGATTATGCGGACATCCGCATCGACGGCATGGTCGTGATTGGCCACGAAATCCAATCGGTCGCACCCGAGCTCATCAATCGTGAAAATGCCTGCACGCTCAAGTCCCTTCGCCAATTTACCACCGACACAGCCAACCTCAGCGATGCGGAAATCGTTCGCCGCTACCAACTCGATTACCAAACCACCGAGGCATTACTGCCCGCTCTCGAAATCAATCTCGCCGTCGCTGAGGCGATAAAACTCAACGAAGTTCGCATTCCGGAAAGCGATTACGAAAAAGGTCTGCTGCACGATCTTTTGGTTTCGGAGGACCTCGCCGATACCTTCGCCGAAGAAGTCCTGCGTTCCTCGCGCATTCTGGCCGAGCGCTATCAATCGGATCCCTCCCACGGCGAACATGTCGGCAATCTCTGCAAACGCTTCTTCGAAGAGCTTGCCGACCTCCATCAACTCACTGCTCACGACGCGCTTCTGCTGCAAGTCGCCGCAATCCTCCACGAGGTTGGCACCTATGTCAGCCCGCGCGCTCACCACAAGCACTCGGAGTACCTGATCCTCAATTCGGAGATCTTCGGCCTCGACCGCAACGATGTCACCATCGTCGCACAAATCGCACGCTACCACCGCCACGCCTGCCCAAGCCTCGACCACCCTGGCTACGCCGCACTCGACACCGAGGACCGCATCCGCGTCTGCAAACTCGCCGCCCTTTTGCGAGTCGCCGACGCACTCGAAAGAACCCACGCACAACGCGTCTCGGAAATCGAAATTCACCGCGAGGAAAAACGCATCCGCATCCGCCTCCCTGGCCTTGCCGATGCGGCAGTCGAACGCCTCGCCATGACCTCCAAGGCCGACCTCTTCGAACAAGTCTTCGGCCTCAACGTCGTGATCGACGAGGAAATCTGAAATCTACCGCTACTTTCCGCATCCCATGCCCATCCCCTACATCAACCGCGAACTTTCCTGGGTCGAATTCAACCAACGAGTGCTCAACGAAGCGCTGCGCGAAGACCTCCCCCTGCTCGAACGCGTGAAGTTCCTCGCGATCACGGCCTCGAACCTCGACGAGTTTTTCCAGGTCCGCATCGGTGGCCTCATGGCGATGAAACGCGGCGGCATCAAAAAACCTGATCTCTCGGGCCTTACTCCCACCGCCAACCTTAACGCGCTGCGCCAAAGAATCCTGCGCATGAGCGATGAACAATACACATTGTTCAACCAATCACTCATCCCCGCACTGCGCCAGGCCGGCATCCTCGCGCTCGAAATGAACGACCTGAACCACGAACAGGCCGCCCAGGCACTCAACGCATTCGAAGACCAAATCTCACCGCTGCTTACACCGCTTGCGGTCGACTTGAACGAACAACCACCCGCCGTGCCCGCACTGCAAATGGTCATCGCATGCCGCCTCATTGAAACGACAAGCGAAACCACCCGCTTCGCACTCATTACGATTCCCGATTCCATCAATCGGCTTGTTCCGATCAGCGCCGGACCCAACACTTTTGCATTCGTACTCGTCGAGGACCTTGTCGCCGCCCACGCGGAACAACTTTTCCCCGGCGAAAAAGTCGCCGCCACCACCGCATTCCGCGTCACCCGCAATGGCGACATCGCCGTGCAGGAGGAAGATGCCACCGACCTCGCCGACGAAATGGAGGAGATCCTCAGCGCCCGCCGCTTCGCCGATACGGTACGCCTCGAAATCCGCGCCGATGCGCCCAAAGACCTCGCGCGCATGATCCAACAAGTCACCGCCACGAGCACCGCCGAAATCTACCGTATCGCTGGACCTCCCGGCCTCGCGTCATTCATGGATCTCGTTTTCATCGCCGACTACGACCACCTGCGCGATGCCGACTGGCCCGGCCAAAGCTCGCCCTCGATCGTTCCCGGCTCATCGATGTTCGAAACGATCGCCTCCGGCGACCTGATGCTCTTCCACCCCTACGAATCGTTCGAACCGGTGCTCCGACTGCTCGAAGAAGCCGCAAGTGATCCGGATGTCATCGCGATCAAGCAAGTGCTCTATCGCACCGCCAAAAAATCGCGCATCATCAACGCGCTCATCAAAGCGGCCGAAAACGGCAAGCATGTCACCGCACTCGTCGAGCTCAAGGCACGCTTCGACGAAGCACGCAACCTCGACCGCGCCGACGAACTCCAACGCGCCGGAGCCCAAATCGTTTACGGCGTAAAAGGTCTCAAAACCCACGCCAAAATCTGCATGATCGTGCGCCGCGAATCCGGCCACCTTCGCCGCTACGTCCACCTCGGCACCGGCAACTACAACGAAACAACCTCACGCCTCTACACCGACATTTCCTACCTCACCTGCAAGGCGGATTACGGCAACGATGCTTCGCTCTTCTTCAACGCCGTCACCGGTCGCTCAAAATTGCTCCGCTTCCAACGACTCGTCCCCGCGCCCACCGCGATGAAGCCAATGCTGCTCGACCTCATTTCTGGCGAGGCCGAACGCGCCCGCCAAGGCCTACCAGCACGCATCATGGCGAAGGTGAACTCACTCCAAGACCCCGAGATCATCGCCGCCCTCTACGATGCCTCACGTGCCGGCGTTGAAATCAAACTCAACATCCGCGGCATCTGCTGCCTCAAACCAGGCGACCCGAAACATTCGAAAAACATCGAAGTCATTTCCGTGATCGACCGCTTCCTCGAACACGCGCGCATCTTCCATTTCCTCCAAGGCGGCGATTCGGAAGTCTACATCGCCTCCGCCGATTGGATGACCCGCAACCTCGAGAAACGCGTCGAACTGATGATCCCCATCGCCGAGCCCACCCTCAAACGCCGCCTCATCCGCATCCTCGAAACCTACTTCAACGACGAGACCCAAGCCTCGCGCATCCTGCCCAACGGCAGCTTCACCCGCGTCACCAAACCCACTCGCGGCAAAGGCCTCCGCGCCCAGGAACATTTTTACCAACAGGCTAAAAAAGCCGCCAAAGCGCGCGAACACGAACGCGCCATGACCTTCGAACCCCACCGCCCAGCGGATTCAAGCTAAAGGTAGGAAGAGAGAAAGCGACCTCTTCACCGAGATGGCGGATTTCATCCGCCTAAACCCTCTTAAACCATTCGAATTTCAGCTGCATCGGAGATCACACGCTGACCGGGAAATCGAGACTGCGTACAAAGGAAGCAGCTTCGGCACCGCCGTGCACCCGATCCATGCGAATGTCCTCCCACTCGACCGAAAGCGGACCATCGTAGCCGATGTCATTAAGAGCAACAATGATGTCCTCAAACTTGATGTCCCCGCGACCGGGTGAACGGAAGTCCCAGAAGCGGCGAGCATCGCCGAAGTTGGTGTGACCACCGAAAACACCGACGCTGCCGTCACCGTGACCCCACCACACATCCTTGATGTGCACATGATAAATGCGCTCAGCGAACTCGCGGATGAATTTCACATAGTCGACACCTTGGTAACCGAGATGCGAAGGATCATAGTTGAATCCAAACCGCTTGTGATGTCCCACCGCCTCGAGCGCGCGTTTGGCCGATGCGATGTCGAAGGCAATCTCGGTCGGATGCACCTCGAGCGCGAAATTCACATTCGCTTTTTCAAAGGCATCAAGGATCGGCAGCCAACGCTTGGCGAAGTCCTTGTAGCCCTTGTCGTAATAATCCTGCGAAGTCGGCGGAAACGCATAAATCGAATGCCAGATCGACGATCCGGTGAACCCGTTTACCACTGCCGGAATGACCGCCTCATCACCCAAAGGCCTCGCATCAAAAAACGCCCGCGCCGCTTTGGCGGTGGTGATCATTTTTTTGGCCGCACGCTTGCGCACCCCCTCAGGCTCACCGTCACCCCACACATCCGCTGGCAAAATCGCCTTGTGCCTAATATCGATCGGATCACACACCGCCTGTCCTATCAAATGATTTGAAATCGCATGACAGGTAAGCCCGTGATCTGCCAGCAACTCCCACACCTCGCGCACATACGTCTTACTCGATGCAGCTGCATCGACATCAAAGTGATCGCCCCAACAGGCAAGCTCTAGCCCGTCGTAACCCATCTCGTAGGCAAGTGCGGCAAGTTTCTCGAGCGATAGATCAGCCCATTGGCCGGTGAAAAGTGTGACGGGGCGTGACATGATGATCATTGGATTGCGAATAGAGAATCCAGACACCCAGACCACGCATCAATTTAAATCATCACAACTCGCCACCGCGATCACGTCATGGAGTAATTCTTAGGCTCTGAAATTTTCGCGAGAAAACGCAATTTTTCCCGCACGTCCAAGGCCAGGTCTCAACTTGTGTTGAGTGACCACAGGTTCAAGGCGCTTTAACAACCCCACTCCATTTGCCATCTGGATCGCCAAACCTGGCCGGGCATTGACCTCGATCATCAACGGCCCAAGCTCCTCATCAATCATGAGATCGACTCCAAGATAGCCCAAACCAGTCATCTCCTGGCAAGTCACTGCGATGTCTAAAATCCTCTCCCATTCCGGCAGTTTGACACCAAGCAATGGCACCTTCAAATCCGGATGAATGTCCCTGACTTTTCCATGATGAACCGCGCGAACCGTACAGCCGGTTTCAAGATCAATGCCGATACCTAAGGCACCCTGATGCAAATTTGCCCGACCGTCAGACTCTTTGGTCGCAGCCCGCAGCATCGCCATCACTGGATAACCGTGAAACAACACGATTCGAATATCCGGCGCACCTTGATAGCTGATAGCCGTAAGCAATTCCGCAGGTTTCACACGGTACTCAACAATGGCCACATCACGCTGACCACTGAGACTGTATAGCCCGCCAAGAATATTCGACACGTGATGACGCAGCTCAGCACCGCTCAATGCTGAACCACTCGGTTTGAAATATTTACCATCCTCGCGCCCATCAATCACTAGTACGCCTCGACCACCCGATCCGCGAGCGGGCTTGATGACAAATGACTCATGATTCTTGAGCGTAGCCTCGAGCTTCGCCACATCGTGCGGCGACCGAATCACGGCATAGGTCTTGGCCACCGACAATCCGCGCTCCTCGGCCAAGGCCTTCGTCTGCAACTTGTCGTCCACCAGACGATAAAGCCGCCGCGGATTGTTGGGCAAAAGATAGCGCGCGTTGCGCATGTTGATGCCCACGACTCCCTGCTCGCGCAGCTCCCGCGGCGTCATCAACCAACGATGCCACCACGGCGCACGGATTTCATTCATTGCCGATTCCATGGTGTGATCAACCTCCCGCAAAAGTTCGGAATCGGAACAACTCGGAAATGCGGTACCCGGTATATCGCCCGATCATCAAAATGCCCGCAAGCAACACGAGCAGCAACTCGGGAAAATAAAACGCCCAATGCTGGATCTGCCCCATGCGCATGAAAAGATATGCCAACACCGCCACCAACAACGAACCACCCACCTGTACCAACGCGCTGCGTCTTCCCTCCTCCTCCCAGATCAACGACATCCGCTCGATCGTCCACGCGAGAATGATCATCGGAAACAGCGTGATCTGCACACCACCGGTCATCCCAAGACGATAGCTAACGACACTCATCAGCATCATCAGCATGGTGACAATCACCACGCAGGCCGCCACGCGCGGGACGACGAGGAGGTTGAGCCTTGAAAGTAGGAACCGCAGCCACACGCCGACACCAATCAATACCCCGAACATCACCAATCCACGTCCCAGCGGAATTTGCAAAAAAGCCAGCGCCAGCAGCACCGGCATGAAAGTGCCTAGCGTGGCCATGCCGACCAAATTTCTCATCACGACCACAACAAAAGCACCAAGAGGAATGAGCACGATGTAGCGAAACACAGCGCGCTCGGAGAGCGGCAAGCCGAGAATGGTCGCAACCAAAAGCGGCGAATCGCGCAGGTCGGTAAGACTCGCAAGCGGGATACGATCCTTCACGACCGTGAAGGTGACGCGCGAATTTTCACCACCATTCACATCAAGCAATGGCCCCTCACCCCGATGCCACACAAAGAGATTCCGAGAATTGGGCACCACACCGGGTTCGACCGGATTTCTCACCTTCCATGCCGTACCATCGAAGTACTCGACCATCGGCAACGGAGACTGACTCCCCCGATCTTCGTTCAAGTTTACCCCATAAGCCATCCTCGCCGGCACACCTGCCATCTCAAGCAAGTCGATGCCCATCCGTATCATCGGATTGCCCATGAACTCCTTGGCATAATGCTTTTTCAAAAGCACAAAATCCTGTGGCTTTTGCTCGTCGTTGATCTGTTCAAACAAAGCGACAAAAAGTGAATCCGGGTCGGAACTGATCGACTTGAGCCGTGCCACGATCGCACGCGCCGCCTCACCCGCAGGTCCTTGGATGATTGTCGCCCCATCGACCTCAGCCTTGCCCGGCACCGGCTCCGCTCCACTTTCAATCGACTCGGGCAAACGCACGCGAAAATACAAGGCCTGCCCTCCCTCACGGTTCTCCGCCGACCAAACCGCATCGCTCTCGTCACCATCGCGCTCAATGTTGTAGTGGTATCCAAGCGAGCCGGATTCCTGGCCTGCATCCTTCGACGCGGCGGCCGGAGGCAAAGCCAACCTTGCTTTCACCCGCTCGCCATTGGCCAAAAACGAAACTCTTGCCTCGATTTGCCAATTGTAACTCTGCTCACCCATCCAGAAAGGCACTCCGAGACGCAAAGACTTGTAAGCAGCCAAACCGCCACCCAGACAGATCAGCGCCAGCACCAGCATCGGAAACTTCAACTCCGACTTCATGGGTTATTCATGGTGGTTCAGCGAAGGATGTTTTGATCAGCCAGGTGGGTGCGCGAGACATCGACCCAACCAAGATCCCTGATGATGCTGCGACCGATCAAAACCGGCGAAAGCATGTTGCCGCGGTTGTTAAGGGTAAACTCACCGCGAAATTTCCTGTCACCCAATCGGAACGACAACAGCACCACCTCGCGCGCTACCGATACACCACCTGGCTCCTTGATTTTCGCAATCCTCACCAACGGTGCTTCAAGCCGTCCACCGGTCGTTTTGTCCTTGCGGTTGTCCTTAACCAAAAAACGCACCCACTTCTTGCCGTCGCGCTCGAAGAATTGCTTTTCCTCCGCGTGGATCGAGCTCGTCAAAGCGCCTGAGTCGAGCTTCGCCTGCAACTTTCCCGGATACCCCTTGATCTCAATGTCTTCGCGCCAACCATAAACGCGCACCAATTCCGGACTTACCGGCTTAGCCACGGCCGCCTTGGCGGCCTCGGCATTATCGGCCGCCTGAACATCATCAGGATCGACCGCCAGATCGTTGGCAACCGACTGTGACGGAGCACCCTCAAGCTTCGCCGCCTGTTCTTCGACCGCATTCACGCGCGAAGCCGACATCAATGCCAGCCATGCCATTGAAACTAAGACCTTGGCCATTCTGCTCATGAAAAACGACACGCGCACTCACCGCGACTATCCCCGTCATATCCACCGCATGCAATGGAAAAACCGAATTGTAATCCAAAAGCATCAACGCCCGTTTTCCATGCTTGGCAGGGCCTTGATTCCTGTAAAAATTGCAACATGCAGACCGCATCCTACCTCAAGGATCTCTTCGGGCTTACTGGCAAAACCGCTGTCATCATCGGTGGCACGGGAGAACTCTGCGGCACCATGGCCGTCGGCCTCGCGCACGCCGGTGCGGAGGTTGTACTCGGTGGCCGCATCGCCGAAAAAGCCGAGAAACGCCTCACCGAAATCGAATCGTTTGGCGGCGAAGGATATTTTGTACCGGTCGATGTCACGTCACGCGACTCGCTTCACCACCTGCTCGACACCGTCCTCGAACGCTCGGGCAAGGTCGATATCCTGATCAACGGCGCGGGCACCAATTCCCCCACTCCATTTCTCGACATCCAGGAAGACGAATACCAACGCATCATCGATACCAACCTCACTGCCATCTTTCGCGCCTGCCAGGTCTTCGGCCGATATTTTCTCGAACAGACCCAACCAGCCTCGATCATCAACCTGGGCTCGATCTCCGGGCTCAACCCGCTCTCCCGCGCATTCACCTACTCGGCCTCCAAAGCCGCCGTGCACAACCTCACACGCAACCTCGCCAGCGAATGGGCGGACAAGGACATCCGCGTCAACACACTCGTGCCTGGATTTTTCCCCGCCGAACAAAACCTCAAGGCACTCGATGAATCCCGCGTCCTCGACATCCTGCGCCAAACTCCGGCCTCACGCTTCGGCAATGCCGAGGAACTCATCGGCGCCACACTCTTGCTCGCATCGTCCAAAGCCGGCTCTTTCATCACCGGCACTGAAATGATCGTCGACGGCGGATTTCACGCGATGACGATCTGATCGCTCCCAGTTTCAAAAACAAAAAAACGCCCGACTCCATAGCGGAGACGGGCGTTTTTTTGAATGGATACGGCTTATTCGCCGAGGCCGAAGCGCACGAAACGGGTCACCGTAAAGGTGTCGCCGAGCTCCTTGCCCTTGGCTTCGAGGAATTGCGTGACGGTGACCTTGTCGTCCTTCACGAAAGCCTGCTCAAGGAAGCAGTTCTCGGCATAGAACTTGCCAACCTGACCCTTGAGGATGTTTTCGATGATGTTTGCCGGCTTGCCGCTGTCGGCAAGGCGTGCGCGGAAGATTTCCTTCTCAGCCTCGACGACCGACTCAGGAATGTCATTGCGAGACAGACCCTTGGGTGCGCAGGCGGCGATGTGCAAGGTGAGGTCCTTGACCATGTCGCGGAAGGCATCGCTCTTCGCCGACTCAGGCTTGGTGGTGCCCACTTCGATGAGCACGCCAACCTTGCCTGGAGGGTGGATGTAAAAGGAAATCACACCACCGGCGGCGGCATCAAAACGCACATACTTGCGGAACTGGAGGTTTTCACCCACTTCCACCACCTTGGCCTTCACGGTGTCTTCGATGCTGTACTCGCCCATTGACACCGCCAGCGCTGCAGCGTGGTCGGCCGCGTTGGCGGACTCAAGTGCATCGGCGATCTGGTTCACGAAGGCCTGGAAGTTTTCGTTCTTCGAAACGAAGTCGGTCTCGCAGTTGACCTCGAGCAAGATGCCCGATGCGCCATTCGCAGAAACGCGGGCGGTGATGATGCCCTCGTTGGCAGCGCGGTCGGCCTTGGCACCAGCCTTGGCGATGCCGCGCTCGCGGAGCAGCTTGATGGAGGCTTCAAGATCGCCGTTGGTTTCGGTGAGGACCTTCTTGCAGTCCATCATCCCGGCGTTGGTCTTGTCTCGGAGTTCTTTGACAATTGCAGCAGTAATCATGTGTGAAATTTCAGTGAAGTTGTTGTTTCGCAAAACACCAATGGATCAACCCTTGCGGGAGGTCACCATGGCATCGACGAGATTCTGGAGAATGATGCGGATCGAACGGATCGCGTCGTCATTGCCCGGGATCGGATATTGAACGAGAGCAGGATCGGCGTTGGTGTCGACCAGCGCCACAATCGGAATCCCAAGGCGGCGGGCCTCGGCCACGGCGATGGTCTCGCGGGCGGAGTCCACGATCACCACGGCATCAGGCTTCTTGTCCATGTCGCGCACGCCACGGAGGTTGCGCAGAAGCTTTTCACGCTCGCGGCCGAGAGCGGCGAGTTCCTTCTTCGACATGACGAGTGTCTCCATGCGGTCCTTCAG